>CAYPGL010000042.1:0-4561 GCA_964410035.1 uncultured Qipengyuania sp.
TCGTTCATGGTGCGCCCGTTCAGCCTCGGCCTGCGTCTCTTCGTCGCCATGATGGCCGGACACGTCCTGCTGGAAGTGCTGTCGAGCTTCGTGATCGACGGTACCAATGCCGGCGCCGGTTTCGGCCTTCTGGTCGGTTTGCCCAGCTTCCTGCTGATGATCGGCATCTGCGCTCTGGAGCTGCTGGTGGCCGGTATCCAGGCTTACGTTTTCGCCCTTTTGACGTCGCTTTATATCAACGACGCCGAGAACCTTCACTAAGTCTTCAACCTACACGTTTTTCCCAAAGGAGTTTGTCATGGAAATGGAAGCTGCAAAGCTCATCGGCGCTGGTCTCGCTGCAATCGGCGCCGGTATGGCTGCGATTGGCGTTGGTAACGTCTTCGGTTCGTTCCTCGAAAGCGCGCTGCGCAATCCGGGCGCAGCCGACGGCCAGCAGGGCCGCCTGTTCATCGGCTTCGCCGCTGCCGAACTTCTCGGCCTGCTTGCGTTCGTCGTCTCGATGATCCTGATTTTCGTCGCCTAAATATCTGAAAATCGTCAGGGTGGGGCGGCGCAATAGACGTCCCATCCTGTATGTGTTTCATCAACTAAACACCGGACTGGTCCGATGCCCCAGATAGCACAGCTCGCCGAAACATGGTCCAGCCAGGTCTTCTGGTTGCTGGTCTTCTTCGGCATTACCTTCTTCGTCATCGGCAAGGGTATGGTGCCCAAGGTGATGGATACCGTCGCCCAGCGTGACGGACAGATCGCATCCGACCTCGCCGCTGCCAAGGCCGCGCGCGACGCTGCTGATGAGCAGGAGGAAGCCTGGCGGGTCAAGGAAAACGAGAACCGCGCTGCGGCTCAGGCGATCGTTGCCAAGGCCAAGGATGAGGCTGCTGCCAAGTCCGAGAAAAAGCTGAAGGCGGCACAGACCCGTATCGACAAGAAGCTGGCTGACGCCGAGACACAGATCGAAGAAGCTCGCACGGCTGCCTTGACAGAAGTCGAAGCCGTCGCTGCGGATGCAGCGCAAGACATCGTTAAGACGCTGGCCGGGGTTAAGGTGACCAAGCCGGTCGCAACAAAGGCGGTTAAGGAGCAGATGGCTCATGGCTAACGTCTCCCCTCCGGAAGTGCTCGCTACCGAGACGCCCGAAGCGACTGTCGAAGTCGACGCAGGTGCGGGAAAGCATATCGAACCCGAGTTGTGGGGCCTGGCCCCGTTTCAGGTCGTGTCGATCGCGATGTTGGTCCTGCTGCTGTTCGCTATCTTCGGTGCCAAGGTCCACAAGACCATCGCTGGCGGGCTTGACGACAAAATCGCCGCGATCAAGGAGCAGCTTGAAGAAGCCAAGCAGCTGCGCGCTGAAGCCGAAGCGCTGCGCAAGGAATATGCCGACAAGATTGCAGACGCCGAGAAAGACGCCGAAGCAATGCTTGTGAACGCCCAGCACGAAGCGGACGCTATTCTCGAAAAGGCTGAAGCCGACAGCAAGGCCATGGTGGAGCGCAGGAAGCGGATGGCTGAAGACAAGATTGCGGCTGCCGAGCGTGAAGCGGTCCAAGATGTGCGTAATCGCGCCGTTAGTGCCGCGACGGGTGCAAGTCGCAAGCTCATCGCCGAAAGACATGATGCCGAAGCCGACAGAGCGCTTGCCGACAAGGTTATTGCCAATATCTGACTTACCCATGCACGGGAAAGTGAAAGGGCGGCCCGAGAGGTCGCCCTTTTTCGTTCAAGGGGTAAGCACGATTTTCCCCAAGAGATCGCCTCCTGCCATCGCAGCGAATGCCGTGCGCCAGTCAGACAACGGAAGGATGCGGTCGATACGCGGCTTGATCCGTCCCTCTGTCGCCAATTGATCGATCGCATCGGCTGCGCGGCGGCCACGGTCCGGGAAGCGTCGGCTATATTCGCCGGCCCGAACGCCAACCACACTAAAGCCCTTGATGAGGGGAATGTTGACAGCAATTTCCGGAATTCGCCCTGAGACGAAGCCAACCACCAGCAACTTGCCTCCAAACGATACGCAGCGCGTGCTTTCGTCGAATACATCTCCCCCCACGGGATCGAACACGAGGTCGCACAGGCGACTGTCGGTCAGCCGATCGATATCTTCGCGAAACCGACCTGTGTTGAGGATTAGATCATGCGGCGCAGCGATCCTTCGCAAAGGCTCGATTTTATCTTGCCTGCTTGTCGCGGCGATAACCTTCGCACCAAGTGCTTTGGCCAGGTCGCAAGCCGCGAGTCCTACGCCGCCGCTTGCCCCGTGAACGAGCACGCATTGCCCGGTCTTCAGGCCGCCTAGCTCCACCAGAGCTATATAGGCTGTGAGATAAGAGGCTCCCATCGCTGCGGCCTGCGCGAAGTCCAGTTTCCGGGGAATTGATCGAATTGCAGTGGTAGGTAGCGAAATTTGTTCGGCAAAGGCTCCGGTCTTGGCACCGCCCATAACTCGGTCGCCGGGTGCAAATCCGCTGCCTGGGTCTGCCTCGATCACTTCGCCTGCCATTTCCAAGCCAGATACGAACGGGAGTGCAGGCTTGAACTGATATTTGCCCCGCGCCATCAGGAGATCGGGATGGTTGAGCGACGCCGCACGCACGCGGATCAGCACCTCTCCAGGGTTTTTCACCAGTCTGGGCAGATCTACCAACTCCGTGCCGGAAAGGTCGTCGCGCAGCCTTGTGACCTGAAGGGCCTTCATCTCAATCGAAGATCGACAGATCGAGCGGTTCGGACTGGCCAAACCAGATCACATGCTGGGTATGGTCTGTAAGATCATCGCCGCTCAGACCGTGAACGAAAAGAGTCAGATCGCCACGGTATTCCATCGCCCAAAGTGCGAAAGGGCCAAGATCCCCGGGCCGCAACGTTAGCTGGCACGATCCGCGCGGGTGCGGCCCCACCGGTTTCGTATGGAGGCGGCCGACCGACACTCCAATACGCTCCCGTGCCTGCCGCGCAAAATCTTGAGCCTGTTCCAGTTCGGCTTCATCGAAATAGATATGCGCGTGGAAGCCCTTGATACCCATTGTCAAAAATTATCCTTTGCACTGCGCAAGGCGGCGAAGGTTTCCGCTGGCGTGGATCCGCCCCAACGGTCGCGCAGATCGGGATTGTCGGCGCGCAGGAAGGGATTCGTAGCGATTTCGCGGGCGAGCAGTGTCGGCACGGTCGGCTCTCCCTTCGAGCGCTTCTCATCGATCTGAGCCGCGTATAGCCTTAGTTCAGCATTGTCGGGATCGGCATGCACAGCAAACTTGGCGTTTGCGGCGGTGTACTCATGAGCGCAATATAGCTGCGTATTCTCCGGCAACTGACGGATGCGATCGAGGCTATTCCAGAACTGCTCCGGTTCGCCTTCGAACATACGACCGCATCCCAGCGCGAAGACACTGTCTCCGACGAAGGCAACGTCTGCCTCGGCAATATAGAAGGCAATATGACCGTTCGTGTGGCCCGACACGTCGACCACCCGCGCATCCCATTCTCCCAGCGGAACATGGTCGCCATTTCCGACGATGCGATCAATCGGGGAGAGCTTCTCGACTTCCTGCGGAGCGGTGACCTTCGCACCGGTGGCTGCAACGATCGCTTTGTTACCACCCGCATGGTCGGGATGCCAATGCGTGTTCCAGATCTGTGTGATGATCCAGCCCTTCACCTCGGCCTGGCGGAGGTACTCCTCGCCATCGGGTGTATCGATCGCGGCGGTTTCGCCGCTTTCGGGATCGTGGAGGAGAAATCCGTAATTGTCGGACAGGCAGGGGAATTGATGAATTTCCAACATGGGACCCAAGTTAGGCATCCCGGCATCAATAGGAAAGGCCCGCCTGCTCCTGAGAGCAAGCGGGCCTTTCCGAGTATCCCGAAACGGGTGGAAAGACCTTAGTCTTCCTTCTTCTTCAGTGCTTCGCCGAGAATGTCGCCGAGCGATGCGCCCGAATCCGACGAGCCGAACTGTGCAACCGCTTCCTTCTCTTCAGCGATCTGACGCGCCTTGATCGAGAAGGTCGGCTTCTTCGAACGGTCAAAACCGGTGACCATGGCATCGACCTTGGCCCCTGGCTGGAAACGATCCGAACGCTGTTCGTCACGGTCGCGGCCGAGGTCCGAACGCTTGATGAAGCCGGTCGCGCCGTCTTCGCCAACCTGCACTTCGAGACCGCCATCGCGGACTTCGAGTACGGTAACGGTGACGACCTGGTTCTTGCGGATATCGCTCGATGCGCCGGCTTCGGTCGGAGCACCCTTTTCGAGCTGCTTCATGCCGAGGCTGATGCGTTCCTTCTCGACGTCGACATCGAGAACGACGGCTTCGACCTGCTCACCCTTGCGGTGCAGGGCGAGAGCGTCTTCACCCGAGATGCCCCATGCGATGTCCGACATGTGGACCATGCCGTCGACATCGCCCGGAAGACCGATGAAGAGACCGAATTCGGTGGCGTTCTTGACTTCGCCTTCGACCTTCGCGCCAACGGGATGCGCTTCGGCGAATTCTTCCCACGGATTGCGCTGGGCCTGCTTGAGGCCGAGCGAAATGCGGCGCTTTTCGCTGTCCACTTT
>CAYPGL010000042.1:4571-9874 GCA_964410035.1 uncultured Qipengyuania sp.
GAAACGAACTTGCCCGGGTGAACGTTCTTCTTGGTCCAGCTCATTTCCGAAACGTGGACCAGGCCTTCGATCCCCGGCTCGATTTCGACGAATGCGCCGTATTCGGTGATGTTCGTGACGGTACCCGTCATCTTCATGCCGACCGGATACTTGGCGGCCACACCGTCCCACGGATCCGATTCCAGCTGCTTCATGCCGAGGCTGATGCGCTGGGTGTCTTCGTTGATGCGGATGATCTGGACGGTCACGGTCTGGCCGATCTCGATCATTTCGCTCGGGTGGTTGACGCGCTTGTAGCTCATGTCGGTGACATGAAGCAGGCCGTCGATACCGCCGAGGTCGACGAAAGCGCCGTAGTCGGTGATGTTCTTGACCACGCCGTCGATCACCTGGTTTTCGGCCAGCTGGTCGATCAGTTCGCTGCGCTGCTCGGCGCGGGTCTCTTCGAGGACCGCACGGCGCGAAACGACGATGTTACCGCGGCGACGGTCCATCTTGAGGATCTGGAAGGGCTGGGCCATGTCCATCAGCGGAGTGACGTCGCGCACGGGGCGGATGTCGACCTGCGAACCGGGCAGGAAGGCCACGGCACCGTCGAGGTCGACGGTGAAACCGCCCTTGACGCGGCCGAAGATACGGCCTTCGACGCGCTTGCCTTCGCCGAACTCGCTTTCAAGCTTGTCCCAGGCAGCTTCGCGGCGTGCGCGGTCGCGGCTGAGCATTGCTTCGCCATCGGCGTTTTCGATACGGTCGACGAAGACTTCGACTTCCGAGCCTACTTCGAGGCCGTGCTCGTCTTCGCCGCGCATGAATTCCTTGAGGTCGACGCGGCCTTCGCTCTTCAGGCCGACGTCGATGTGCGCCATGCCGTTTTCGATGGAAGTGACGGTGCCCTTGACGACGCGGCCTTCGAAGCCGCCATCATCGGCGCTGCCAAGCTGCTCGTCGAGCATCGCGGCGAAATCGTCGCGAGTGGGAGTGGCTGAGGTTGCCATAAACTGAGTAGTCCTAACGTTCGTTTTGCTACCGGCCGCCGGTTTACCGGGGTCTTTACCCGTCTCCGGACACCATTGTCCGGGCCAACGGGGCAAGAGGGCCGTGTTCTCCGCGAGGCCGGATGCCGCCGCGAAGGTCCATCGAATCCTGAAGTTTCGTGAACGGGCGCGCGCCTAGGTCAATACGCGCTGAAAAGCAAGCGAAATGGGCCAGAGTCCCGCGACCGGTAAGTCGACCGGCCACCGTTGTTTTCAAACCCGTGACCTTTCGCGGGACCCGCGGTTTTTCGCAGTCCGAGAGCCTTGTGGTGGGCAGGCCGCGTGACTTTTCAGATGACCGGTTTCCGGGCATCGTTTGGATCGGTGCATCCGGCATGGGCGCGAGAATGCCGATGTTGGTCGATGTAGGAAAGCACGTGACATGCGCTCGGGCTGCGCCGAGCTTATCACTGTTTGCCGGCAGAACGAACACGTTCAACGGCTTCGATGGCCGCCGCGATCGCCTCTTCCTTGCCCAATGCGCTTGTGTCGATCACCATTGCATCAGCGGCAGGAACCAGAGGGGCAACCTTCCGATTTCTGTCCCGATCGTCCCGGCGGCGCAGGTCTTCGGCGATTTCCGCGAGCGTTACCGCCGCGCCGCGATCGCGCATTTCGTGGAAACGCCGCTGCGCGCGCGCTTCCACGCTGGCGGTGATGAAGAGTTTTGCCTGCGCCTCGGGTACGATCACGGTGCCAATATCCCGCCCGTCGAGAACTGCGCCGCCTGGCTGCGTGGCAAAGCTTCTCTGGCGGTCATAGAGCGCCTGTCTCACGGCGGGGTGGACGGACACGCGGCTTGCGAGTCCGCCGGTTTCCTCGCTGCGCAAATGCGGATCGTTCAGCAGGGTGTCGGGAAAGCTCGTCGCTGCAAGTGCGTCGCCGCTGTTGTCCGGATCGCGGCCGTCCAAGAAGACCTGCCGCCCGACAGCCCTGTACAGCAGGCCGGTATCGAGGTGAGGCAGTCCGAAATGCTGGGCAAGTGCCTTGGCAATCGTGCCTTTGCCCGAAGCGGTCGGGCCGTCGACGGCAATGATCATGCCTCGCGCTCCTGCCCCTTGCGGCCGGTTCGTATCGCCTTGACCAGGCCATAGATTGCGATAGCGGCCCAGAACCCTTCGAGTACGAGGCTGGGCCAGTTGGTGTGGACCAGAAGCGATACGGTCAGCAAGGCCGCCCCGGCCAGATTGGTCCCGTGAAGAATGAAGGGGTTCGGCTTATCCTTGAGGGTAAGATAGGCATAGGCGCCGATGATGCAGGCGGTCCCGAAAAAGCCCACCATGCTGGCCCAGTCGAGGCCGCTCACGATGCAGCCTCCGTCAGAAGATCCATGAAATTCGGGAAACTCGTCCCGATCTGTTCGGTGCTGTCGATCTCGACCCCGTTTTCGCTGGCCAGGCCTGCAACGGCCATGCTCATCGCGATGCGGTGATCGAGATGGGTGACTATGGTGCCGCCTCCGGACAAGGGCTGGCCGCCGCTTCCCCCGATGATAAGCCCGTCTCCATTCTCTTCCACCTGCGCGCCTGCCGATTCCAGAGCACTGGCCATTGCAGAGAGCCGATCGCTTTCCTTCACCCGCAGTTCTTCAAGCCCGCTGGTCACTGTTTTGCCATTTGCGAAAGCCGCAGCCACGAAGAGGACAGGGAACTCGTCGATCATGCTGGGTGCGATCGCCGGATCGACTTCGATGCCCGTCAAAGAAGCGTGCCGGACACGAAGGTCGGCAACGGGTTCCCCTCCTACCTCTCGCTCGTTCAGATATTCGATATTCGCTCCCATATTCCACAATGCGCGATAGATTCCGTTCCGGGTTGGATTGAGGCCGACGTTCTCGATGACGAGGTCGCTGCCCGGAACGATACTGGCGGCGACTGCAAAGAATGCAGCCGAGGATGAGTCACCCGGCACGACGATGTCGTTCGGACGCAGATCACAGGGACCATGAACCCTGATCACGCGTTCTCCGTCCCGATCTTCAACCTGCACATCGACACCAAAGCTGCGCAGCATTCGTTCGGTATGGTCCCGCGTAGGAACGGGCTCGATCACTGTGGTGATGCCGGGCGTGTTGAGCGCCGCAAGCAGGACGGCGCTTTTCACTTGCGCGCTGGCGACAGGGAGGCGGTAAGTAATGGGAACTGCAGGTTGCATGCCTTCCATTAAAAGCGGCAGCGAACCGCGGGGGGAAGGAGTGAAGCTAGCGCCCATCGTCGATAGCGGATCGATTACCCGGCCCATCGGACGTCTGGAAAGGCTCGCGTCTCCAATGAAGGTTGCGGTGATGCCGTGGGTTGCCAGCAGGCCCATTAACAGGCGGGTGGAAGTTCCCGAGTTGCCCATGTCGAGAGCCTGCTCGGGCTGAAGTAATGTACCCACACCGACACCGTCGACGACCCAGTCCTTGCCATCTTTCTCGATCACCGCGCCCATCGAACGCAAGGCCGAAGCCGTGGCCAGGACATCCTCGCCCTCGAGCAGGTCTGAAATCCGGCTGCGACCAACCGCCAGCGCGCCGAACATCAGCGCACGATGGCTGATCGACTTGTCTCCCGGCACGCGTATGCGTCCGGTCAAGGGGCCTGAGGGCATGAAGCGGTGGGCGGTCACGAATGCGTATCCATAATGATGGCGGCGCTTTGACAGTGCACATACGTTCTGGCAAGGCGCGCGCGCTGTTGATTCCTGCCCAGCAGGTACCCATCAATACAATTACGAATTCACGGCCCCTGCGCACACCGCGAGGGGCGGCAAAGCCAAGGATTACACATGGTCAAACCTGAATGGGGCACCAAGCGCACCTGCCCGAACTGCGGCACCCGCTTCTACGATCTGAACAAGGAAACTCCTGTCACCTGCATCGAATGCGGTGAAGAGTGGACGCCTGAACCGGTTCTCAAGTCGAAGCAGCCGATCCTCGCCGAAGAAGAGAAGAAGGATAAGAAGGTCGAAGCCGACAGCGATCTGTCAGGTGACGACGATGACGATCTGGATATCGATATCGACGAAGACGACGATTCGCCCGACAATGAAGTCGATCTTGGTGGCGACGACGATCTGGGTGTCGAAACGAAATCCAAGGGCGATGACGACGACGTCGACGAAAGCTGATTTTGCTGTTGCATTGCGGCGAGGCGCCTTATATTGGGCGCCTCCCGCAAGGGCGATGCACCTCCCAGGATGCGTCGGTTCGAAAAATGGCTCGGGGCCTTAGCTCAGCTGGGAGAGCGCTACAATGGCATTGTAGAGGTCAGCGGTTCGATCCCGCTAGGCTCCACCATTTTCCCGGATTTGACGGTAGCAGGCCATGGCTTAGGCTAAGACTTGCTTCCATCACACCCGGGCAAGAGTTTGGGTTTCATAGGGGTCTGACCCCACGCTGGCCGACGAGTTCTCGTCCGCCGGCGTTTTTCGTGTTTATTCGGACCTGACCGGGTTCGGAAGGAGAGAGCAGGCATGTTCGACAATCTGTCCGACCGGCTCGGCAATGTCTTCGACAGGCTTAAGGGCCGCGGTTCGCTGTCTGAAGGTGACGTGCGCGAAGCCATGCGCGAAGTGCGCATCGCACTGCTCGAGGCCGATGTCGCGCTGCCCGTTGTGCGCCGCTTCATCGACGCGGTCACCGAAAAGGCGATCGGTTCGGAAGTCCTCAAATCGGTTACCCCCGGCCAGCAGGTCGTCAAGATCGTCAATGACGAGCTGGTCGAAATGCTCGGTGGTGATGGCGAAGATGCTGAACCGCGCGAACTGAACCTTAACGCCAAGCCGCCAGTCGTCATCATGATGGTCGGCCTTCAGGGCTCTGGTAAGACAACCACGACCGCCAAGCTCGGCAAGCTGCTGCGCGAAAAGCACGGCAAGAAGGCCATGATGGCCTCGCTCGACGTCAACCGTCCTGCGGCCCAGGAACAGCTCAAGGTGCTTGGCGAACAGGTGGACGTGGCCACGCTGCCGATCGTGGCCGGCCAGCAACCGGTCGATATCGCGCGCCGCGCAATGGAAAGCGCGAAGCTGCAGGCCGCCGATGTGCTCTTGCTCGATACCGCGGGCCGCCTCCACGTCGACGAAGCGCTGATGGCGGAGATGAAGGCTATTGCCAGCGTCTCCACGCCGGTTGAAGTGCTGCTGGTGGTCGATAGCCTGACCTCCGGGGGCAACGAGAACTCACCCGTAGGGCTGCGCATTTTCTGGGCTCTGACAAGCGGGGCCATCGCGGCGGTGCTCATGCTGCGCCGGGCCGACAAGCGGGGGCTGGGTCACGTCTACGTG
>CAYPGL010000043.1:0-8197 GCA_964410035.1 uncultured Qipengyuania sp.
CTGGACACCCAATATGCCGAGACCGTTGCGGATCACCTGACCTACCTGCGCCGCGACGAAGAGGCGCGCAGCAGTCAGTTCGGCATCGGTTTCCTGGATGATCCGCATTGCCGGATCATCGTTACCTGCATTCCAGAAACTGTGGAAGGCGGCCGCCAGTTCGCCGAGGAAGAAGGCGATCCGATGCGGTTCGCGCGCGTTGGCAGATGCTTCGACCATCCGCGGGAATTGGGCTGCCTCGCGCACCAACGCCAGCTCGTCGGCCCCGAGCCTTTCGAGATGATCCGATGTTGGGGCCACCCCGGCCTTGCGCAGCGTCGAACGAATTCGCGCATGGGCATATTGGAGATAGAATACGGGGTTGTCCTTTGAGGATTCGACCACCTTGGCGAAATCGAACTCCATCTGGGCTTCGGGCTTGCGTGTCAGCATGGTGAAGCGGACCACGTCCTTGCCCACTTCCTCAACCACATCGGCCAGCGTGACGAAGGTTCCGGCGCGCTTCGACATCTTCACCGGTTCACCATTGCGCATCAGATTGACCATCTGAACGAGCTTGACGTCGAAGGGGACCTCGCGGCCCGCCCCCTTCGTCAGCGCGGCAACGGCGGCCTTGATGCGCTTTACAGTACCGGCATGGTCGGCGCCCCAAATATCGATCAGTGCGTCTGCGTTTTCGGCTTTCTGGAAGTGATAGGCGAGATCGGCGCCGAAATAGGTCCAGGCACCGTTCGACTTCTTGATCGGACGATCTTGGTCGTCGCCGAACTCGGTCGAACGGAACAGCGGCAGCTCGACCGGCTCCCAATCCTCGGGCGGTGCCTTGCCCTTGGGAGCTTCGAGCACGCCGTCATAGACGAAGCCGTGTTCTCGCAGCCATGCCTCTGCTTCTTCCGGCTTCTTTGCCGCCTGCAGTTTGGCTTCGGACGAAAACAGATCGTGATGGATGCCAAGTAGCGCGAGATCCTCGCGGATCATGTCCATCATCGCAGCAACCGCGCGCTCGCGGAACATCTCGAGCCATTCGCCTTCGGAAGCATCCCGATAGGCTGGGCCGAATTCCTGCGCGAGCTTCTCACCGATGGGCTTCAGGTAATTACCCGGATAAAGGCCTTCGGGAATTGCGCCGATGTCTTCTCCCAGCGCCTCGCGGTAACGTAGATGCGCCGAACGCGCGAGCACATCGACTTGCCCCCCTGCATCGTTGACGTAATATTCGCGGATGACCTTGTGGCCGGAATACTCGAGCAGCCCGGCAAGCGCATCGCCGACTACCGCTCCCCGGCAATGGCCCATGTGCATCGGACCAGTCGGATTGGCCGAGACATATTCGATATTGACCGTTTGTCCGTCCCCCAAACGCGAACGACCGTAATCCTCGCCCAGCGAGGCAATCGCCTTGAGCTCGCGCAGCCATGCCTGGTCCGACAGGCGCAGGTTGATGAAACCGGGACCGGCAATGCTCGCCTCGGTAATGTCCGGCTCACGCTGCAGGTGCTCGACGATCAATTCGGCAAGCGCGCGCGGATTGGACTTCGCCTGCTTCGCCAGCACCATGGCGGCATTGGTCGCAAGATCGCCATGCGCGAGATCGCGCGGCGGCTCCACTGCGACGCCCGATCGGTTAGCGTCGGGCGGAAGGTGGCCTTCCATCTCAAGAGCGTTGAGAACGGCGTCGATTTTCGCCGCGAAAGCGGCGTGCAAGGTGTGGATGTCCGACATGCCCGCGCGCCTAGACGAATGGCGCGAAATGGCAAGATGTCAGCGCATCAACGGGTAGCGTTGTAACGCAGCTGGTCCTCGGTCAGCTGGAAGCCGACGAGCAGTTCGAAGGTCGCCCGCTGGACGGCAGCGCGCACTTCCGGGTCGGCTAGCGGATCGAGCGCGGCATCGGGATCGCCCGCTTTACGCTTGCGCGTGATCCGCTCGCGTATATCGGCGGGTAATGTGGCTTCCGCACGATTTATGTAAGCCCCGGCCTTGGCGCTCGCCATGGCACGTTCTTGCCCATCCGCGAAATTAATGGTCACGGTACCGACCCGCTTGGTCACGACTGCACTGCCACCGCGAAGGACAGTCGTGAAATAGGGGAGTTGCACACTCCGCGCACCGCTCGCATTGCTGCGACGGGCCACTACGTTGAAGGTAGCTTCGGAATAAACCCGTTCGCCTTCTTCATTGCAGGTCGAGGTGAGGTCGGTCATCGCGGCGGTAACGTCGAGGTCGGCCAACGTTTTCGACGTCTCGCTGCTGAACAGCGTCACGTCCCCGGTATAATCGGGAATGCCGACCGCGGGACACGCGGTACGTACTGCCGTGATGCCTGCAGCGCCGCCGTCAACCACCAGTTCACCGGGAGAGTTGCATCCTGCCAATGCGAGACCCAGTCCAAACACGGTAAGGAGACGATAGCGAGTGGTCATCTTGGCGGCATTCCTCGTGTGTTCGTATTCATGCCCCGGTGCGGGCGTTGCGTCCCCTAGCTTGACGCGATGCAAAGCGCTAGAGGGACCCGCATGAACGCTCCCTTTCAATCCACGGGCGAAAGCTCGCGCGGTAACGATCCTCGCCTGCCACTCAAGCTCCTCATCGCGGCTCCGCGCGGGTTTTGCGCCGGAGTGGACCGGGCAATCGAGATCGTGGAGCGTGCGCTAGAGAAGTGGGGTGCGCCGGTCTATGTGCGGCATGAAATCGTCCATAATCGGTTCGTTGTCGACTCGCTGAAGGCAAAGGGCGCGATTTTCGTCGAGGAACTGGATGAAGTTCCTGGCGACGCACCGGTGGTCTTCTCCGCCCATGGCGTGCCCAAGGCCGTTCCAGCTGAAGCCGATCGTCGCAAACTGCTTTATGTCGATGCAACCTGTCCGCTGGTCAGTAAGGTTCATCGTCAGGCCGAACGCCAGATCGAGAAGGGTCAGCACATTCTGTTCATCGGTCACGCCGGGCATCCCGAAGTAATCGGCACGATGGGGCAGGTTCCCGAAGGGCAGATCACTCTGGTGGAGACGCTCGAGGATATCGCGTCGCTTCCCTTCACGCGGGACGACAAGCTTTCGTACCTCACCCAGACGACGCTTTCGGTTGACGATACAGCGCAGATCACTGCTGCGCTGGAAGAACGCTACCCCCAGATCGTCGCGCCCAAGGCAGAGGACATTTGCTACGCGACGAGCAACCGTCAGGCGGCAGTAAAGATCATAGCTCCAGCAAGCGACCTCGTCCTGGTAATCGGCGCGCCCAACTCCTCCAACTCCTTGCGGCTTGTCGAAGTCGCCCAGCGGCTCGGCACTGATGCGAAGCTAATCCAGCGCGCGGACGAAATCGAACCCGAGTGGCTGGAAGGCGTGGGGACACTCGGTCTGACTGCGGGCGCGTCGGCACCGGAGAAGTTGGTCCGCGAAGTCGTAGATCGCCTGTCCGAATGGCGGCTGGTCGAGGAAAAGCCGGTGACCGCAGCGGAAGAGAACATGATTTTCAAATTGCCGCGCCAACTGACGGAATAAGTGGCGGTATACACCCATCTCGGTGCGGAAGATCTCGCGCGTTTGCTCGCGGAATACGACGTCGGCGAACTGGTCTCGGCGAAGGGTATTGCCGAAGGTGTCTCCAATTCGAACTGGCTGGTCGAGACAACGAGCGGTCGCTTCATCCTTACCATGTACGAGCGCCGGATTGATATAAGACATCTGCCCTTCTTCCTTGGTCTGCTCGACCATCTGGCAGCCCATGGCTGTGCCGTTCCAGCGACGATCCATGATCGATCGGGCGCAGCATTCCGGGAAATCGACGGCAAGTCGGTCGCCCTGATCGAATTTCTGCCGGGCGTATCGCCGACCCGGCCGACGGCGGCGCAGGCTCATTCGGTTGGTGCAGAGCTTGCACGCATGCATCTTGCGGCAGAAGAGTTTACTCCCAGGCGAAAGAACGATCTCGGCCCCGAGCAAGCTGCCGCTATCCTAGAAAGCTGCGGGAGGGAGGCGCTGCGCGAGATTGATCCGCTCCTGCCTTCCATACTCGACAGGGCGCATGAACTGGTTGCAGGGTGGCCGAGTAATCTTGAGCGCTCCATCATTCACTCCGATCTGTTTCCGGACAATGTCCTGATGGTGGGCGATAGGGTTTCGGGATTGATCGACTTCTATTTCGCAGCGCACGACATGATGGCCTACGACCTCGCCGTGACACACGCTGCATGGTGTTTCGGCAGATCGGGACGATATTTCGAGACGGCCGTAGGCAATGCGCTGGTCGAGGGTTACGAATCGATACGCCCCCTCGATCCCGAGGAAAGAACTGCACTGCCCATACTCGCGCAAGGCGCATGTCTCCGTTTCGTATCCAGCCGGGCAGAGGACTGGCTGGATACCCCTCCCGATGCCCAGGTCCTTCGCAAGGATCCCATGGATTTCGTCAGGCGTTGGGATTTCTATGCCGAGAATGGCGCTGCCGCATTTGCCTGAAAGCGATCACTCGCTAGAGGCTGACGCGATGAAACAGGTCGAAATCTTCACTGACGGCGCGTGCAAGGGGAATCCCGGGCCGGGCGGCTGGGGCGCATTGCTGCGCATGGGCGAAAATGAAAAGGAACTATCGGGAGGGGAGGTCCATACTACGAACAATCGTATGGAAATGACGGCTGCTATCCGCGCATTGGAAGCACTGAGGGAACCGTGCGAAGTCAGCCTGCATACCGACAGCAAATATCTTATCGACGGTATCACAAAATGGATACACGGATGGAAGAAAAAGGGTTGGAAGAACGCCGCCAAAAAGCCCGTCGTGAACGAAGATTTATGGCGTGAACTCGAAGCCATAACGGGGAAGCACACCGTTACCTGGCACTGGGTAAGGGGCCACTCCGGCCACCCGGAAAACGAGCGCGTCGACCAACTTGCGAGCGATGCCGCCGAAGCGAGTGGTGGTGGCCCAGCAAGCTAGCTGTCAGTCTTTCAAAAAAGCGATGCCCAGTTCGGCTCGTCAGGTGCGTTATCGACATAGCCGACTTGAGGTAGCGCCTGGCTAACCAAAACGTGCCGGGTCATACAGCAATGCGTCCAGACCTTGCGTCATGCTATCGCGCGCTTGGCCAAGCAGGAGTTGTGCTGCCAATCTTGCGGCGGCCGGCGAGGTCTGGATGCCGTATCCGCCCTGGCCTGCAAACCATGCGAAACCCTCGATGCGAGGGTCGTAACCGTATATGGGTAGCCGGTCGGGCGCGAAACTACGTAATCCGGCCCATCGCCGCTCGACAGCCTCGATCTCCCAGTCGACCACCTGTTCCAGCCGATCGATGGCTTCGGCGACGGCCAGTTCTTCGGGAGCAGCGTCGCAAGGAGCGCTTGGCTCTTCGTCGTGCGGACTGAGCCACAGGCGTCCCGCCTCCGGCTTGAAATAGAACCTTCCCGAAATGTCGAGCACCAGCGGCTGGTTCGGCGTCGGTGCGGGGTTAGTCCGCAACTGCACCACGGTCCGGCGTAAAGGCTGGATTCCCAGTGGCCTTGCTCCTGCCGTCTTGGCCACCTCATCGGCCCACGCGCCTGCCGAATTGATTAGAACCTTGGCCGCGAAGGTCCGCTCGCCAGAGCAAGCCAAAGACCATGTCCCCTGCCTCCGGATAGCCTCGCCGAGTTGCGCGCGACATTCAAGCAGGACGTTCGCGGAATTTGCGCGGGCGAGATAATGAGCATGTAGGGTAGCGACGTCGATATCTGCGCATGCCGGTTCCCAAACCGCGCCCGTCCAGTCTTCGCGCAACCCCGAAATCATTCCGTGCAGGGGCTCTCTTCCGATCCGCTCGATCGTAGCGCCGGTCGGCTCGAATCTTGCCATAAAGGCATCGAGTGCCGGAGTGTCACTCTCACGCCCTATGTAGAGAGCGCCCCGCTGCGTCAAAAAGCCGTTGTCGCGCAGGTAATCGCCCGAAGCGAGCGTCAGCGGAACGAGTTCGGGGCCCCCGTAACACTCTTCCCAGAACGCTGCGGAGCGTCCGGTGGCGTGATAGCCTGGCTGGTCTTCAGCCTCGAGCAACAGGACGCTTGAACCGCCTTCGCCCAATTCGGCGGCAAGGCTGGCGCCGGCGATCCCGGCCCCGACAATGGCGAAATCATAGATGCTCACGATACCGGAGGTGCCACTCGGTCGAGGAATTCAGCTATCGCATGCATTGCCCGCAAGCGTACTTTTGGCACCTCACGCAGGATTTCATGGTGTGCTTCCTCGCCGAATTGGGCCAATTCGCCTTTTGGAAAGCGCTGCGATGCCCTGACCGCGGCTACGTGCTTCACCAACTTGTCATTGGAAGTCGAAACGACCAGCACCGGAATTTCGACCTTTTCCATCGCGCCGGGGGCTTCCAGTTCGCCGATCGAAGCATAGGCGCGTTCGACCCAGCGCCAGCTTCCGGGGCCCATCGCCAATTCGGGTCGCCTTTTACGCCACCAAAGCTCATCGGCATAGCGTTCGTCGTCATGCGTCAAAAGGTCGTGGCGACGAGCCGGCATCTCACCGGGTTTTTCGCTCCACTTCCACGCGGGACGTCGCGGCGAACCGATCCGCGCCATGAACCGCGCAACCAAGTGGAGAACTGCAAGCGGCAGCGGAGGACCGGCCATGCCCAGCATCGGGGCTGAAAGGACCACGGCGGCCGGATCGACCGCCTCGTCAACCAGTGCGCGTGCAACCAAGTGACCGCCCATAGAGTGAGCGATCAGAACATGGGGCGCAGGTGAATTCGATTTCCATGACGTCCAGAAGTGTCGCAGGTCCGATACCCAATCGCCGAAATCCTCGACATGTCCCGTGACCTTGTCGTCGCCCAGTCGGCCCGACCCGGCCTGCCCGCGCCAATCGAGCGCAGTGACCTTCCAACCCGCGCGATGCCATTCTTCCAGGCTCTCGATGTATTTCTCGTAGAAATCGCCGCGTCCGGGAAGAAATAGTATCGATCCGCGCTTGTCACCGATTGCACCCGGCCAGTCGATCCGCCGCAGTTCATGGCCGTCGGAAGCCTGCCACAGGCTCTCCACTGCATGTGCCGGGATGGATCGGCGATCGATCGGTAAGGCGGCCCTGGATTGCTGGATATCGGAAATGGGTTCCTCCATCGTCGTCTCGGCTATGGTTACTATTTGGTAAGCATGTTTCTGTAGTTCTCCCGCCTGAAGTATTTTCGGGACGGGTAATGGACCATCAGATTTTCACCTATGTTCTGCTCGGCGCCTTGGCAATGGCGCTGCTCGTTGCGGCGTTCACCGACCTCAAGAGCCGAACCATCGGAAACAAGCTCAATCTGGCGATTGCTGCCGGTGCACCCTTGTTCTGGTGGGCCAGCGGCCTCGATCTGTGGCCGGGCGTCGCGACACAGTTGGGTATCGCCGCTGCCACCTTCGCGGTGTGCTGCCTTTTCTTCGCCATCCGGCAGATGGGCGGCGGGGACGTCAAGCTACTTACCGCGCTGGCGCTCTGGTTCCCCCCGTCCAACTTTTTGGGACTGGTGTTGATCATGGCCATGCTCGGCTGGGTCCTGACGCTGGTCATGGGCATCTGGGGCGTGGCGCATTCGAAAATTGTGGGCGCAAAGCCCGTTCGCGACACTGCGCTCCTCATCGCCTGCACATTGATCGCGGCGAATTTCGCCAGCGCCGTACTTGGAGGGCCGAAACTCGCAATTCCTCCGGGCCTGATCGATGCGCTCGGCTCGAACGCCAGTACTGCCATTGTCATCGCAATGCTTCCGATAGCAGTCCTCGCGATCGTCACGATTGGGTCAATTCGCATCATTCGCCGTCACGAACACCAACCGCGCGTACCCTATGGTCTCGCCATTTCCATGGCGGGACTGTGGATAGTCGGCGGCGGACTGATGTCGGGCATGGCCCCGGCCACAGTGGGCTGAAACCCGATTTTAACCAATCGGCGCTTAGTGATGGAAACCATAGCTGCCCGCATCCGAATCTGCGCGGGCCATACGAGGGGGCTTAAAAGCCATGGATAGGAAGAAGCTGGTTCTGCTGGTAGGCGCGCTGATCATTGCGATCGGTACCGCACTCGTTGCCCGCAGCATGTTCGCGGGAGCTGCGGCTCCGCAGGCTGAGGCCGCAGCGGTCGAAGCGCAAGGTCCCAAGGTTTTGGTCGCACAGCGCGCTCTGCCCGTCGGCACCATCATCACAGCGGATGCCATCGGATATCAGCTGTGGCC
>CAYPGL010000043.1:8297-9750 GCA_964410035.1 uncultured Qipengyuania sp.
CTCTGCCCGTCGGCACCATCATCACAGCGGATGCCATCGGATATCAGCTGTGGCCAGAAGAACTGGTACAGGATGCCTACTTCCTCGACGGAGAGGCAGACGTATCCCAGCTGATCGGCACGGTGGTCCGCTACCCGGTCACCGCCGGAGAGCCGGTAACGCAAGGGTCCCTGGTAAGTCCGGGAGACCGCGGATTTCTCGCAGCAGCTTTGACGCCGGGCATGCGTGCAATCACGGTCCCCGTGGACGCGAAAAGCGGCGTAGCCGGCTTCGTCTTCCCCGGTGACCGGGTCGACATGGTCCTTACCCAAGCCGTGAAAGGCAACGAGGGGCAGGCACTGAAAGCCTCGGAAACCATCCTTCGTAACCTTCGCGTGCTGGCAACCGATCAGACGACTACACAGAACACCGTCGACGGAAAGACTCAGGTTCGCGCTTTCCGTACCGTGACGCTCGAAGTCACGCCTACCATCGCGGAGAAGGTGGCCGTCGCGCAGACGCTCGGCACGCTCAGTCTCGCGCTCCGTCCGCTGGCCGACAGCCAAGGCGAACTGGAAAAGGCCATCGCTTCAGGCGATCTGATCATTCCCGAAGGCGCCAGCCCCGAAGAGGAAGAACGCCTTCTTCGTGAAGTCGCCGGTCGTCCCGATGATGGCAAAAGCACCTATGTTACCGGGGGTGACGTATCGCGCTTCCAGCGCAGCTCGATGCCGGCACAAGGCGCGCCTCGCAACGCCGCTGGCCCAGCCAATACGGGCGTCGGAGTTGGAGCGACAGCTCCTGTCCGCACTGGCCCGACCGTGACCGTGACCCGCGGCAAGAATGCCCAGGCGGTTCCAGTCGGCCGTACCGGCGGTATCGCCGCCTCGGTTGCGGAAGGCACCGGCAGGGCCGCACAGACCGTGCCGTCCGCGATGAGCACACTTCGTTGAAAAAAGAACAGACAGGAAGCCATTCAGGGGGCAATTCCATGAAACGTCGTCTTACTACAAAATTGCTGCTTGCCAGTATTGCGCTCGCGCCGCTCGCCGCTGCACCGACGACCACGGCCACGGCACAGTCCGTCGTCCGTCCGAGCCAAGAGATCGTCCTTTCGATCGGTCGCGGCGAACTCGTCAACGTGCCCGGCACCATGTCCGACGTCTTCATTTCGGATGACAACGTCGCCGACGTGCAAGTCAAGTCGCAGCGCCAGCTCTACCTGTTTGGCAAGTCAGGCGGGGAAACCACCGTCTATGCCAGCAATGCGGCTGGTGACATCGTCTGGGCTGCGAACGTGCGCGTCGGATCGAACATCTCCAGCATCGACCAGATGCTTGCGCTCGCGATGCCAGAAGCGAAGGTGAATGTAGCGACCATGGGGACCAATACGGTCCTCCTGACAGGAACCGTCGCAGCGCCGGAAGATGCCGCAGATGCACAGGCGCTGGTCGAAGCATATGTGGGCGAAGGC
>CAYPGL010000044.1:0-9706 GCA_964410035.1 uncultured Qipengyuania sp.
CGCCGACTGGATTGCGAAAAGTCCGACCGGTCCGCAGCCCCAGATCGCGACCGTATCGTCCGGTTGGATGTCGGCGTTCTCTGCAGCCATCCACCCAGTTGGCAGTATATCTGAGAGGAACAGTACCTTCTCGTCGTTCAGGTGATCCGGCACCACTATTGGCCCAACGTCTGAGAAGGGCACGCGTGCATATTCGGCCTGTCCTCCGGAATAGCCGCCGGTGAGGTGGGAATATCCGAACAGAGCGCTCATGGGATGCCCATACAGCGTAGCCGACAAATCCTGTTTCTCCGCAGGGTTCGAATTGTCACAGGCAGAATATTGTTGCTGTTTGCAGTGGAAACAGCCGCCGCAGCTTATCGTGAAGGGTACGACCACGCGCTGGCCCTTCTTCAGGGTGCTTCCACTGCCGATGTCGACGACCTCACCCATGAATTCATGACCTAGAACATCACCCGGTTTCACCGCCGGAATAACCCCATCATACAAGTGAAGATCGGACCCGCAGATTGCGGTGCTGGTGATTTTGATGATCGCGTCCCGTGGGTTGATGATCTCAGGATCATCGACCGTTTCAACTCGTACATCCTTGGTTCCATGCCAAGTCAGCGCTCTCATGCTGCGTCCTCCTGTTTGGCGGCTCTTGTCTGATCCTTGGTGCGGGCAGAGGTCGCTACCTCCCCGGTCTCCATAAGCATTTTGAAGCGCTTCAGATCATGCCGCGCCTGGACCTCAGGCTTGCGCAAGAATAGCTTTGCGAAGGCACGACCGATCTCGCCTGCTGGAGGCTTGTAAGCGACAATGAGCCCGACGCGGGTCCCTCGGTCTCCAGGGGCATCTTCGAAAGTGACGCGTCCCTCCGTATCGATCTCTGACCCTTCGACAGATCTCCAGGCGATCAACTCGCCTTCTTGTTCGCGAGCGATTTCGGTTTTAACCTTAACCGTATGGCCAGCCGGGGCCCTGATGTGCCAAGTGGCGGTGCCGAGCTTCCCATCTTCGAATTCGATCTTTTCGAGGTTTTCCATGAAGTCAGGAAGATTTGAGAAATCGCGCCAGAATGCGAAAAGCTCAGCGCGCGACTTTCGGATCGTGACGCTACGGCCGACAACGTCGTAACTGCCAAACCCCCTGCGGGCCGAGAAGCCGGGGGCATCGTCCGAAGATCGGCCCTTTCGAGTTTTCGCTGATAGAACCGAGCCGACCAGGACGCCCGCGATGGTCAACCCGAGGCCGACGACCGCGGCGCCCTTACCTTGCTGATGCTTCATCATTATCTCCCTTAAAACCGTTTGGATCATCGAGGGCGACAGCAGCCCGGCGTGCAGAGTGACTGCGTAATCGCTTCATTATCGGTGCAATTCGAAGCCTGCTCTTCAGCAAAGGCTCGGATCAGACCGCATCGGCAGTTCTGCGATAGCGCTTGAATTCTTCAGCAAAGCGCCGGTTCAGGATGATCTTTTTGTGATCGGGCGTATTCTCAACCAGGTCCGGGAGCCAACTATGCTCCTCCTGATAAATGTGTTGCTGAACTGCGCTTCGGATATGGTCGAGCTTCTCTGTCCATTCCTCGCTCATCGGATCCATCCTCTCGAGTTTCGAAAGCTGAATCTTGGTCATCGCGTGCCCTTCGTAAGCCATGCCGGCATGGGTTTTCCCGCTGTCCTCCGAAATTATTGGATAAACCACCGCTTCTTCCGCGTTTGCGTGTCCTGTCAGAAGCGCGGAAAGCTTGCGTACGACTTCGCGTCGATCGGCCCCCGCGGACGCGGCACGCGCTTTGGCGAACAAGGATTCTATCTCTTTATGTTGATCGACGATCAGGCCGAGCCATGCCTCGCCGGGAACCATTGATTCAATCTTACTGCGAGCTTCCGCGCGCTTCTCGTCAGATGCGGCGGGCGTTACACTAGCAGCGAGCCTGTCGAGGAAAGACATGAGGTTCTCCTTTGCTGGGGTATGGATAATTCAAAGGTCGGATAAGCGCGATGTTCCCCGATCTAACCTTCATCAAGCACAGGTTGGCACTTTCGATCGGAAATGGCGGCCATCGAGCCCTTGGAGTCCGCTATCGGATGCCTCTGTGCCCGGGCGCTACCGGCTACCCGGGATTAAACGCGATCGGAGCCTCATTCACTAGAATTGCGCCAGTTTTGCAATCGTTCGAAGGAACGTTCCAAATTCTCGTGTGTCCGTTGAATATGGCTAGCGCACTCGATCCCACGGAAATTTTCGGAAGAGCGGCTGACGAAGGTAAACGCCGTCTTGACCAAAGTCTCGCCGCGCTCCTAGCCACAGGCTTCATCGCGGGGTTTACGGTGATCTTCGGTATCGTAGCGCAAGCGCTTATTGAGTCTGCCGCAGAACCGCATTTTCGGGAGTTTGCCTCGGTGTTGGGTGCGCTGGGCTTTGGTGTGGGAATTATGTTCCTCATTCTGGGCCGCGCCGAACTTTTCAGCGAGAATTTCTTTGACCCAATAGCTACCGCATTCGAAGGCAAGGAAAGTCACGTTTCCAGACGTCTGATAAGGCTTTGGGTGTTCACCTTCGCTCTCAACATTGTCGGGGGTGCATTGCTGATCGGGATCCTATCAGTGGAAGGCGCGCTTCCGAACGACGCGCAAATGCCCGTTGTGGCTCTGGCGCAGGAACTGGCCAAAAGCGCTCCTTGGGCGACGTTTGCGCGGTCCGTTGTGGGTGGAGCACTAGTAGCGTTGCTATCGTTTTTAGTTATCGCCGCGCAAAGTTCTGGAACCCGAGCGGCAATGGCCTTGGCGGTGGGGTTCTTACTTGCGTTGGGCCCATTCGAACACGTGGTGGTCGCGCTACTTCATATGCAATTCGGTTGGTTCCTTGGCGCTGATATTACCGGGGAGCAAATCGCAAAGGTCGGAGCAATCTCGCTTGCCGGCAACTTTTTGGGAGGCATAGGTTTGGTTACACTATCCCATGCCGCTCAAGCCTTGGGGAATGACAAAGATCAAAGCAGCAGGCGCTCGAGCACCTGATTGGGCCATTGGCCCTTTGCTATGCTACCGGCACCACCCCCGAAATCAGGCCGCGGCCAAACCCGTTGAGTGCTATTCCTTTAAGCGAAGACAAGAGCACTTACGGCGGCGTGAGCGGCAAATCCGCCCGCGGAACGTTCAGATGATCGATTAACTCGGCGATCCGCTCCAACGCCTCTCGGGTTTCACCCGAATATTTGGCAGCATCAAATCGGACGTAGTCTCCGACCGATGGATGCGCCAAATGAGCTACTGCGGGGGCGCGGTGAGCCATCATGGCTTTGAGAATTTCGCTGGTAGACAATGGATCTCCCGTAGCTGCCGCATCGGCCTGATCAGCTACTTCTCTGGCATGCAAGGCTAGCGTCTTGAGGCTATTTTCCATCGATCTATCCTCCCCCGGCGAACGATGCGGAATGCGAAGGTGCTAGAGTATCGGCGAAAAATCCAGTCGGTTGGAACCAAAAAAGGCCGAAGGCCGAGACCGATTGTCAATGCGAACCTTCCCTGGGGCAAACTAAGACGAACAACTTGATATCGGGTGCAAAGTTGATCGACAGCTTTCGCTAAGATCGGTGTGACGACCTTTAGTGCGGAAGAAGCGCAAGCTGTCGTCGGTTCTCACAAAACGCTCGAGCGATCAGGCCGGCCAACACCCTCCGGGCAGACTGAAATCCAAGAATAGGATTGAGTTGTCTCCCTCCTAGGTCTTTATTCCGACCTTATCATTACTTCACGAAGCGCTTCAGCGAGCATTTGCTCGCTGAATGGCTTCTCTAATCGCGCAGCAATGTGGTCTTTTGCTCCTTCTGGCATTTCAGCATAGCCGCTCGCTAGAATGATGGGCAGGCTGGGTGATTTTTCGTGGATCGCATGGGCGAGTTCAACGCCGGTCATGTTGGGCATCGCTTGATCCGTAATCACAAGATCGACGTCGTTGCGTTCGTTGAGTATCTCTAGGGCGTACGCACCTGACCCGGCCTCGAACACTTCATGCCCCATGTCTTCGAGCATGGCGATGGTGCCAAACAGAACGAGAGCGTCGTCGTCGACAGCGAGAATGGTCAACTTCAGGTTGTCGAACGTGTCTCGATCGATAGGAGCCGGGTCTTCGCCGTTATTGCTGGTGCACTGAGCGACGGGTAGGAAGATCTCTGCAGTCGTACCCTTGCCTAGTTCGCTGGTAAGTTGGAAAAGACCATTCGATTGTGAGGCAAGTCCATGGACCATCGACAGTCCGAGGCCTGTCCCTCGGCCAACGCCCTTAGTGGTGAAAAACGGCTCGGTTGCTTTCGCCAAGGTCTCAGCATCCATGCCCGGTCCCGTATCTTCAACACGTATGCGGACATACGTTCCATCCGCGATGCCCGGTTTTTCTGACAATTCAACGCAGTCGAGCCCGAGTGTTAATCTGCCAGTTCCTTCCATGGCATCCCGGGAATTGAGGGCCAAATTTAGGATCGCCATCTCAAGTTGATTGGCATCGACCATTGCGTCCGCAACTTTCGGAGAGACAGAAAGCCTTAGATCGATCTGAGGCCCGATCGAGCGTTCGATAAGATCCCTCATCCCCGGGAGGAGCCGAGCAATATCGACTGCTTTGGTGTCGAGTTCCTGTTTGCGTGCGAATGCAAGCATTCGCTTGGTCAAAGTTGCACCGCGTTCGGTTCCAGCCATCGCGTTATCGAGAAAACTGAGAGCGCGTTCATCGCTATCGGGAAGACGCCTACGCAGCAGTTCAAGGCTGGACTTGATCGCCATGAGGAGGTTGTTGAAATCGTGGGCGACCCCGCCGGTGAGCTGGCCAATGGTTTCCAGTTTCTGGCTTTGCCGTAGTGCCTCCTCGGCGGAGTCTCGCGCTTTTTCCGCCAACTTTCGTTGGGTCACGTCCACGACCGAAGCCATCACCTTTTCGAGGTTGCCTTCTTTATCGCGTGTTACGCGTGCAGAAATCAACACCTCGGCGCGCTCTCCGCCGTTCTTCAGCACCGTATAAGGCAGATCATGGACTATGCGGTTGGTGGCCAGTTGTGTCCGGTAGGGGCCGTTGTGAGCATCGAGGGATTCCTTGGCGACAAAATCTGTTGCCGGTCTCCCGATCACCTGGCTTGCGTCTTCAAAACCCATGAAGGAGAGCCAACGATCGCTGACGCTAACAATTCGCTCATCTCGATCGAGCGAGTGCAACGCGACCGGGGTTTTTTGATAGAGGTCGGCCAGCTCCTGCGTGCGCTCAGCCACCATGCGCTCAAGTACTTCGTGCGATGCGGCAAGTTTTTGCTCGCTCTCCTGTAATTCCTCCATTCGCGAGCGCGCCTCGAACTGCCGCTGGCGCGCCTTGAGAGCGGAATGGACAGCTCGAAGGATATCGTCCTTGTGCATCGGTCGGGCCAGCAGGACCACATTACCCAGCGCATTAATCCGTTGTTCTTCGGCGGCGGTGCGGGCGCCCTTCATGCCATTGGTAAGCACGATAATCGGAACGTCTGACCATGAAGGTTGATTGTGCAAGGCTTGATGCAGCGCTTCTTGGTCGGAACCAGCAATCGCTTCTTCGGCAATTAGTATCGCACCAATGAACGCGTCGACGAAGTCTGAAAGCTCGCTTAGCTCCTTTGCAATATGGGTTTGAATTCCCTCTTGCGTGAGGAGATCGGACGCAACGGCGGCATCCCGGCCACGGGGAGCGAGTATTGTTACTGATGAGCCGTACCGTGAGCCCGACATCAGTTATCGTCCAATAGGCCGCCGTCGCCATTGGAGTATTGAGGATTACCGCTAAGAATTCGCTCGAAGTTCGTAAGGGGCTGGCCGATTTCGATGCCCGAGCAGTCAATGTTGAATTCTCGAATCGTCCGCTCGTGATCGGAAGTCCTCGTCTTGATTACCGCCATCGACTTCCTGACTGTTCCCTTGGCTTCGAAGAACCTAAGCATCATCACCGTATCGGCGAGATAGCTTATGTCGATGTCTGACCGCAGCTCTCCCGTTACGCCGTGTTGTCCCAAAATCATCAGCGATACGATGCCTTGCTGACTAAGGTAGCTCAGTAACTCGTGCATTTGTAGAACGAGAAAATTGTCGCTCGGCATGGCGTGGAGGTACGCGTTCAGACTGTCTATGACTATCAAGCCGATTCCGTCTTCTTCGACGGCGGATTGCACAGCACCGGCAAATTCACCGGGGGACAATTCTGCAGGATCAATCTGCCGTAAGTCGAGTTGTCCGTTTTCGATGTAGGGCTTCAGATCCATGTCGAGCGCCGCACAGCGGGAAAGTAATGTCGCTTTGCGTTCGTCGAACAAATAGTAGGCCGCCTTGTCACCGCGCTCGAGCGCAGACAGGAGACAACGCACAGCTGTAGTTGTTTTTCCTACGCCGGCGGGTCCTGAAAGCAATGTATTGGTCCCCGGCGTAAGGCCGCCTCCCAGCAATGCATCGAGCTCTGCCAAACCTGTTGAAACTGCGGTCGTGTCAAATGATCGATGGTGTTCCGACGCGACCAGGCGAGGATAGACACGCAGACCTCCGCGCTCGATGGTAAAATCATGATATCCGCCGCGATATTTCAGTCCGCGCATCTTGATCACTCTCAGACGGCGCCTCTCAGACCCAAACTCACTGGCACTGTGTTCGAGGGAGATGACACCATGTGCAATACTATGGAGTTGCAGGTCGTTTGGCTCGGCCGTTCGGTCATCAAGTATTAGCACTGTACAATTTCTTTTGGCGAAGAAGTGCTTTAGCGCGAGGATTTGGCGCCGATATCGCAGCGAATTTTGAGCCAGCAAACGCAGTTCCGAGAGGCTGTCGAGAACGACTCTGGAGGGGTTCGCTTTTTCGACTTTGCTTATGATGCCGCGGACTGTCTCTCCGAGCTCTACTTCACTAGGGTGCAGTAAAGTCTGTTCATTATCACTCGCAAAACCGTCTTCTTCGACCAGCTCGTACAGTTCGATGCCTTCGAGCGACCAACCATGAGACGCAGCCGCAGCTACCAACTCCTCTGAAGTCTCAGAAAGCGTGATATAAAGTCCGCTTTCTCCGGCCGCCAGCCCGGCAAGCAGGAAGTTCAAAGCCAATGTAGTCTTCCCGGCACCGGGAGTTCCCTCGACCAGGTAAAGGCGTTCGGCCGGAAGGCCTCCCGCGAGAATTTGGTCCAAGCCCGCTATACCCGTGGGGAGGGCAGTAGGCATCTCAAATCGGTTTTCGTTTTTCAAACTGCTCATCCATCCCGACTATAAACTTTGGCAAGGAACCCGCGAAGACGCGTCGCGGTTCCTCGCTTTGCACGGCATCTGCAGCGAGAGAACTTTAGAGCTTTATTGCTCGAACTGAGACGCCGGATGGGGGGAGCGTCAGCTTTTCCCAGTATGAATTGAAGCTCTACTGTCCGGATCTGCGCGCGAAGCTGACTACCTGGGAGGCCTGTAAGAACGGCAGTTTCAAAGTTGCAGTGCCAACCCGAAAAGGGCTGTGATGCGAGCACAAAGACGGCGATTGCGACGAAAGGCCCGCTTCGGGACCTTCGTCGCATTCAAAGAGGAGAATAAAGCGCTTCACTTATCTCCGAGTTTGTTGGCGGGCCCTGCATCGCATCTGGCTTTCCTTGGCCGACCTGAACCCACTCGAGACCGCTCATCTAACGGTAACAGTCTAATAGGCGTACTCTTCAGATGGTCAGTGATCACAGGCACATACTTGCAAAGCATTTGTAGGCGCTCACCGAGAACGACGGTCAGCCCCTCTGCGTTGATGCGCTTCGAGTAGTGGCGTGCATTCGTTCCCTCTCGCTCATGTCCCATGAGGTCAGCGCGCATTATGTGGTTTATGCCTTCGACCTCGTAAAAGGATGAGCCGAGCGCCCTGATCGAGTGGATGTCGGTTTTCTTGCCGTTTTCATCGATAGGAATGGTCATGCGATCTTCGATCCAGTCCACCATATGTGTCCAGGCCCGGAAATAAAACTGGGCGCCCCCTCTCTTGGATTTTTGGAGGTACAGTTCAGGGAAAACCTCGGTGTGACCATCTCGGCTAATTTTACCGACGTACTCCAAGAATCCCAAGCGGATCAGTTCGGGATGAATTGGGATTTCTCGTCGGCGGGCGGGGCGCTTCTCGCCAGTCAACTCGCCGTCGAACCCGCGGGTCTTGTTATTGCGGATCCATATGAAGGGGACAGGGACGTCCACGAAAACGTCGGCGATCTCGATACCGCAGATC
This sequence comes from uncultured Qipengyuania sp., assembly GCA_964410035.1. Classification (GTDB taxonomy): domain Bacteria; phylum Pseudomonadota; class Alphaproteobacteria; order Sphingomonadales; family Sphingomonadaceae; genus Qipengyuania. Next base: position 8,232 of record CAYPGL010000044.1, read on the forward strand.
TCCTCGCGACAGGCGTGGGTGTAGTACCAGAGAAGCGGCGCAAAATAGGCTGCATCATGCCAGACCCGCGGTGTATGTTTGCCGGTCTTCAACCGATTTTTGCCAGCGCCTCCGCCGGTGTAAATTGGGGACGTGAAGAGGCACCGGAGGTGTTCTTTCGTCCAGACCGGTCGCAGTTCGGTGCTTTTGCCTTCCCTGATCCGGATCGTTGCGCCAGCAAAATTCATCACCTTGCTCCCCTCTATTTTCGGTTTCCACACAGTCTGCTCGAGATGTTTTGCAACCGTGCTCATGGTGCTGAGGTCGCGGTTCACTGTTTTCTTGCTTCTCGGCTCGCGGGATCCTTCGGAAGCCAGTTCCTCCATAACCTTCTCAAAGGACTGACCCATCGCTCCTGTCTGCGGCGTTCCGAATTTGAAGCGCTTTGGCAGCTTGAGCATTGCCTTCTTAAACGCTGCTACATCGCGGTGGGTATAAGAACCGAGCTCTCGGTCACCGGTGATCCAGGCGAAAGTCCGCATGATCCTGCGTTGTTGATCGAGCTTCCCGCTCCATATGCCCTCAGTTTTCAGATCTGCCGCGACCTCGTCGATGATTTCGGAGAAACGCCGCTCATCGTGGTAGTCGAACTTGCATTCGCGAACGTCTTGCAAAGTTTGAGTGTTCTCGGGCGGGGCAGCGGCTGCCGCGTAAGCGGGGAGGGCGACCTGACCCGGGCCGTGAAACTCACCCATGAGAACTGAAATCGGATCAGGTGCATCCATGACTTCATCATCATAGAGCCGCTGGATCCTGGCCCCGGCAACAGCGCGGGCTCGGATCATATGTGTGCGGGCTACGGAGATGTTGCCTGGATGAGAAGATATTCCGAGACTGCTGAGCCGGTGCGCGACGGTGCTGTCGGGAAGAAGCCCTTGGGCAAGCTCCACAAATTCTGGCCTGTGTCGATCTGGCGTTCTCAAGAAGCCATATTTCTCGCGGTCGTCTGCAGCAATCCGGAGTGCTTCGTCCGCCCAAGCATCATCGCTGAAGGCAAAATCCACAATAGCTCTGAGTTCACTTTCCAGCTCCTGTCGGAAGAGCGTCTCAATTTGCTGCCCGGTAAGAGCGATTCCCTGTTCTATGATTTTTCTCACACCTGATTTCACGACCTCGAAACGTGCCGACAGGATCGCAGCGCGCTGGCGCGCGGTGGTGGGGTCGGCCGTCTGGAGCGCGAGCGCTAAAGGCAGAGAGATAATATTTGGGAAATGGATCCGGCGGCGGAAGACATATCTTGCGCCGCGGCGCGTGACGTGGGGAATACGAGTCATTGGTCATGACCTTTCCGCATGTGCATCGCTTATGTGCTACAGTCGTGTGACTGCAGAGGTACGATGAACCATGCTAAAAGGCGGAAAACCGTCGCTTGCGCGATAAATTGGTCGGGGAGAGAGGATTCGAACCTCCGGCCCCTGCCTCCCGAAGACAGTGCT
>CAYPGL010000045.1:0-9697 GCA_964410035.1 uncultured Qipengyuania sp.
TGCCGGTCAGCTAAACGCCCCATATCGGCTATCCAAAACAACCTTACGATTGCCCGAAACGGACATGTGCCGCGTCAAGGTGCACCGCGAGGTCGGGTGCCTCGGCCATCCAGCCTATGAATTGGGGGGGCACGGAAGCATGGCGAAACTGCCGGAGCAGCTAAGATCCGCCCTGTCCTCCTCAAGGTAGGCAAGGAAGACCCCGTTCATCACGCCAGCGCAAGTGTTCTTTCTCCAACCTCGGTCAGCATGAGGCCAGATGTTTCCAATCCCAACGCTCTCTTCTTGCGGGGTAAATCAAGTCAATCCGCTTAGGGGGACGAAAGTTGCTTCGAACTGATTACCGGATTAATCTGATTTCGCCCCGTCGTTCGTGAAAACGACGCAAAAGAAAACGATTATGGCTTTTCGCGCTGCCCTCGCTGTTGCCGCTCTAACGCTCGCAATACCCGTTGCTGGTCAGGACCAAGTAGATTGGAACGCTGCCGCGGTAACGGAGGTAACTCTTGATTCCTTTTCCTTCACACCGAAGGTCGTAAATCTTCTTGCGGGCACACCGACCAAGCTGGTCCTCCGAAATGAAAAAGGCGGGCACAGTTTTTCGGCCCCGGCCTTCTTTGCGAGTTCGAGGATTGCGCCAGAGGATCGTGAAAAAATTAAGAATGGGAAGATCGAAATTGATGGCGGTGAGACGGTGATAATACGCCTTGTCCCAACCGCAGGAACCTACAAGCTGACCTGCACGCATTTCATGCACAACACCTTGGGCATGAGCGGAAAAATAGTGGTTCAGTAAGAACTGGAGCGACACAAGCTCGCCTGCGGCCCTTTGATTTCAGCGAAAGCGCAAATTCATCTTATGTCGGCGAAGCTCGGTTTGGTGTCGGAGGAAAGGCAGGTTCTCGACCGGAACTCTTCGTCCGCTTGGAAGGTTGGACGAACGAAACGAGGATTTCCGTCAGAGTGATAGCACGAATCAATCGCTTGGCCACCGCCGTGCCCGATTGCGACTTCGAACAGGATTACCGCGCTTGGGCGTTGCGTCAGCTTGAGGGGCGCCGCGAGGCGAAGCTTTATGCCCGCATGGCCGAACGTTCGGGAATCGACCATCGCTGGTCGGTGCTATCCGAAGAAGACGCCAGGCTCGATGAAGGCGATGGTTTCTATTCGGCCGAGGCACCGTCAACCGCGCGGCGGATGGCGATCTATGCCGAGGAAGCGCCCAAGCTTTCGTTGGCAGCGATTGGCAAGCTGGGTGACTTGGGTGAGATCACGCATTTGGTTGTAGCTAGCTGCACCGGCTTCGTCGCGCCTGGGATCGACCAGATCGTGGCGCGTCGTCTCGGGCTGCCGGACGACGTTGAGCGTGTACTTATAGGATTCATGGGCTGTTATGCCGCCGTTACCGCACTGCGGACAGCGCGTCATATCGTGCGCTCCGAACCGCACGCGCGGGTACTGGTGCTCACGATCGAGCTGTCGACGCTGCATCATCAGCAGACGGTCGATATCGAACAGCTTCTCGCAGGCGCGCAATTCGGCGACGGAGCGGCAGCGGCGATCGTCAGTGGTAGTGGTGAGGGCCTCGCAATGGGTACCGGGATAGCCGCAGCGCTAGAGGAAAGCGACGAGCTCATCACTTGGCGAATTGCCGATACCGGTTTCCACATGAACCTTTCGGGCGAGGTTCCTGTGCGTATCCGCGCCGCGCTGAAGCGCGGCGATGTGCGCGCCCGCGTTCTCGGCGAGGACGACAAGCCTGCAGCCTACGCCGTGCATGCGGGTGGTCGCTCGATACTAGACGCGGTCGCCGACGGTCTCGATCTAGACGAGTATGCGCTCGATCACTCCCGGGCAGTGCTACGCGATTTCGGCAATATGTCCTCGTCTACGCTGATGTTCGTGCTGGAGAGGATCATGCGCGACCGGCCGGAAAGCGGCGTTGCACTGGCGTTCGGACCAGGGCTCGCGATGGAGGGGTTCCGGTTCGGATGGTGCGATGCTGGATAGGCGGGCGCAAGCAGAAGAAATCATGGACGATCCCGCGCTCGATGCGGCTGTCTATGACGCGGTCCTGTGCGATCTGGCCAAGGTCAATACCGTCACAATGGCACGCCGCCCGACGCTGGAGTTTCTGGAACGGGCCGTGGGTGAGCGGAGCGAAATTTCGCTCCTCGACATCGGCTTTGGTCAAGGAGACATGCTGCGCGCAATTGCCCGTTGGGCGCGAAACCGGGGCAAAACGGCGCGCTTGGTGGGAATCGATCTCAATCCCCGTAGCGAGACTGTCGCTCGCGGCATGACAAATGCGAGTGAGCCGATCGAATATTGCACCGGGGATTACGCCGACCTCGCTGGAGAGAACTTCGACTGCATAGTATCAAGTCTCGTTGCACATCACATGACGCATTCGCAGCTTGTCGCTTACCTGCGCTTTGTGGAAGCCGAAGCCACTACAGGCTGGTTCGTCAACGATTTGCACCGTCACGGCTTCGCTCATGTCGGCTACCCGCTGCTCGCAAGATTGGCAGGCTGGCACGAGATCGTACGGAAAGATGGCCAGCTTTCGATAGCGCGGTCCTATCGCCCTCGAGAGTGGTTGCCGATCCTCGCGGAGGCACGCGTCGAGGCTGCGGCAGTCAAACGGGTTTTTCCGTTCCGCCTGTGCGTTGAGCGATTGAAATGATCCGCCCGATCGTGCTTGGGGCGGGTCCCGCAGGGAGCGTGGCCGCTATGCTGCTTGCGGAAGGCGGGGCTGAGCCGATCCTGATCGATCGTGAAGCCGACATTGGCGATGCAATTTGTGGGGGCTTCTTGAGCTGGCGAACTGCCGAGGCATTGCGCGAGCTGGGCTGCGATCCGGAAGCGCTTGGCGCTAAACGGGTGACGCGGCTGCGACTGTATGCTGGGGAGCGAGAGGCAGAAGCTGCACTACCAGCAGCCGGCTATGGCCTTTCTCGCAAAGCGCTCGACAGCACTCTGCGGCATCTTGCGGTAGAACGAGGTGCTCAGCTCGAAATCGATCGCGCGCGGAGCGTTGCGTCTGGCCTCATCGACGGTGAGCGTCGAACGTGGGAAAGCCCCGCCATCTTTCTTGCCACCGGCAAACACGACATTCGCGGCGAAGCGAGGCCGCGCGGCGGTGCCGACCTCGCGCTCGGTTTGCGTGTGCGCCTCCCCGCATCGGCCGAACTCAATCGATTGATCGGTGCCGCGATTGAATTGCATCTGTTTCGCGGTGGCTACGCCGGCGTCGTACTTCAGGAAGACGGTAGCGCGAATATCTGCCTCGCGGTGCGCAAATCTGTACTAACCGACGCGGGTGGCGATCCTTGGGAGTTGTTAAAAGCGATTGCGCGCAACAATGCAGGTTTCGCCCGCCGTATGGCCTGCGCCGAAGCCGGACTGCCAGTCGATACGATCGGCGCAGTTCCCTATGGCTGGATCGCGCATGAGGCCGACAGCGGGGTCTATCGTCTGGGCGATCAGGCGGCGGTCATCCCTTCACTTGCTGGGGAGGGAATGGCAATTGCGCTCGCCAGCGGACGGGCAGCGGCGCAAAGCTATCTGAAGGGCGAGGGGCCGTCGATCTATCAACGCCGTTTCGCACAGCGGGCAGCGCGGCCCGTGCGGGTGGCGGAGACACTCTGGCATCTGGCTGAAACTTCGCGTGGCGCGGCGGCGATGACGGTCGCGACACGCCTCATCCCCGGGCTTGCTAGGTTGGCGATGCGGATGAGCCGGATCTAAGTCTGTCATCCAGCGATCGTCACGGTTTCAAGTGGTGAGGAGCGTGGGGCGACTGCCGGATCTCTCCATGTCCATGAGCAGTTGGTTCGGGAATAGGCCAGTCAGCAATCTTACCTCTCCTTGATGCATCGTTCTCGTGATGTAAGGTTTGGAAGCGGCTCTAGCAAATGCAGATAGCCCGCTAACGGTCCCCAAGCCGTCAGATTGATTTGGGCGACCCAGCTTTCCAGTCAACAATCAGCCGAGCGTCCGTTTTTCGCGTTGCTCACCTGCAAAGCTGCCTGTCCGCAACCGGCCCCAAAGCCGCCATCAGGTGCCCATCATATTCCTGTCGGGTGAATCCGAAAATCCCAGAATTCTCCGGATTTTCGCTAATGGCGCGCCCGGCAGGACTCGAACCTGCTGCCTCAAGATTAGAAGTCTCGCGCTCTATCCAGATGAGCTACGGGCGCGCGCCGGCCCCGCCATAACGTGGCTTTGCCGATGCGCCAATCGGCGATAGGCATCGTTTTATGGAAAAGCCGCTAACGGACACCACACTAAAGCCGACGCGTTTCCGGTATTACGATCTCGTGATGGCGGCATTTGTCACCATACTATTGCTATCCAACCTGATTGGCGCTTCCAAGCCCAGCTATGTCGTCCTCCCAGGCATCGGGGAGTGGTCGTTCGGCGCAGGCGTCCTATTCTTCCCGGTGAGCTACATCATCGGGGACATCCTTACCGAAGTATATGGCTATGCCCGGGCGCGCCGCGTCATCTGGACCGGTTTCGCAGCGCTGCTCTTCATGGCCTTCATGGCATGGGTCGTGGTTAAGCTGCCCCCGGCAGCGGGATGGCCCGGACAGGAAGCCTACGAATTTGTCTTCGGGAACAGCTGGCGAATCGTCCTAGCCTCCATGGTCGCCTTCTGGGCTGGGGAATTTGCCAATAGTTTCGTGCTCGCGAAAATGAAGGTCTGGACCGCGGGGAAGCACCTCTGGATGCGCACGATCGGCTCGACCGTGGTCGGACAGGGGCTCGACAGCTTGATCTTCTATCCGCTCGCTTTCTGGGGCCTCGCCGGCTGGCCGGTGGAACTACTTTGGCAGGTCGTCTTGTCCCAGTGGGTGATCAAGACGGGTTGGGAAGCGTTTTTGACGCCCGTGACCTATCTTGTGGTCGGGTCTCTCAAGAAGGCCGAAGGCGTCGAAATCTTCGATACAGAGACTGACTTCTCACCATTCGCCTCGTCAAAGCGGAGCGCATAAAAAAGGGGCGACCGAATGGCCGCCCCTCCCCCTCTCCCGCGGGTAAACAGGATCTAGAACTTGGCCCCTACCGCGACGCCGTACCGCCGTGGATCGAGTGTGAAGATATTCGTGAAGTTACCAGATGATGCATCGGTGAGGTAAAGGCCCGTGACCGAGTCTGAATCGAAGATGTTCTGGACGAAGCCCCGCACGTAGAACCGCTGGTCCGGTGAGTTCAGCTGGACCTGCGCGTTTGCCTGAACGAAGGGCTCGATACGGTTCACATTACCATTGAAGACATTTCCGTACTGCTCGCCCGTCATTGCAATATCGACGCGTGGCACGAGCGACCAGCCGCTTCCGAACTCGGCGGTGTATTGAACGCCCACGGATGCCTTGAATTCCGGTGCCTGCGGCAGCCTGTTGCCTTTCAGGTTGACCTCGACACCGGGGCTAAGGACACTGATCGGACCGAAACCATCGAGCACTGGCTGCAGGGGCGCCAGGTCCGGATTTACCGAGCCGATCGCGCCCGCAGCAGCGGCAGCGTATATGTCGCAGATGCCGAAGGCACCCGACGATGCGATACCGCTATCATCTGGGAATTCGGTTGTTCCCTGAAGTCCGAAGAACGGATTGAGGAAACTTACGAAGCCATCGGCTCCAGCCCCGGTCACTGCGCAAAGCGAACCATTGCCAAGGTCCTTGATGATCACCGCATCGGGATCGCCGCCCCCCGGATCACGCGGGTTAGAGAAGAACTGGTCTCCTGCAACCTTCGCATTGAGGTAGCTGACGTTCATGTTGATCAGCCAATTGTAGCTGGGCGAAATGATTGTTTCCAGTTCGACGCCCCAGATATCGGCATCGATCGTATCGTTGACGGAGGTACGGGCAACGATACGGCTAAGCTGGAGATCCTTGTACTTGTAGTAGAACCCGGTGAGGTTCACCTGCGCCGCACCGTTCAGGAATGTATTCTTCGAACCGATTTCGAAGGCATCGATACTTTCCGATCCGAAGCTTTCATCGACGTCGAATACCGGCGAAAGTGGCGGGTTGATGCCGCCGGACTTGTAGCCCCGCGAGTAGGAGAAATAGAGATTGCTGTCTGGGCTCAGTTCGTAATCTAGCACCGCACGACCGGTGATCTCGTTGAACGAAACGTCCCGCACCTGGAGAGACTGGGGCCCATCGAGACCAGGATCCGCATCGAACCCGCTTGCAAATGGCGAGGTGAATGGATCTCCGTCATTCGAGAATGGATTGAGGAAGTCGGCCAATGTCGTACGTGCGGAGACGCTTTTCGTATCGTCATTGTAACGCAGGCCGCCAGTGAATTTCAGGCGATCGGTTATATCGAAATAAACTTCCCCGAAGATACCGAAGCTTTCCAGTTTGAAGTCAGTCGTATTGTTCCGGTACATTGACGTGGCGAGGTAGGATGGCGGCAGGCCATTGGCGAGCGCCGAAAAAGTACCCAGAATACCGGTTGCGTAATCGAGCCCAAATGCGTTCACGTAATAGCTGTTCTCCTCAACTTCTGTCTCGGCATAGATGCCGCCGACAAGGAAATTGAACGGACCGTCGAAATCGCTCGATAGGATCGCTTCGGCAGACCAAGCCGTCTGGTACTGTACCGAGCGGTCGAATGAGAGCGGAACGTCGGAACAGATCGAATTGCCTTCGTAGGACCCGCGATTTTCATCATCATTGTCCGAAGTACAAAGCACACCGTTCGGACCGTTTGGAATAAGTGCCTCGGCGATTGGCGAGAAATAGGCGCTCGTCCCCGGAGCAAACCCTATTATGGCGCCGGTACCCGGATCGGTTAGCGGAATGCCGTTGTCGGCGAAGAACTGCAGCGTGTTCAGGCCAACCGCATATCCAGTACGATCGAGCACGCCGAGGTTATAATCCTGGCGGGAGTCGACCGTGGTTTCCTGATACAATCCGGTCACCGACAGATTCATCGCACCCAATCCCTGATCGAGATGGGCCTGCACCTGCAATTCGTCCGCGAAATATTCCGGCGTAAATGGCGTATTGACCTGCCGGACGTCGTCCGGTTCGTCGAAATTGGCAAATCCGTCCGGCCCATACACGCTGCCGAGGGCGAAGGACTCCGGTATCCCCTGAATGCGGAACAATTCGACCGAGGTCAGCACCGAGGCGAGCGTGGCATTGGCATTGGTGCTGTCGAAATCGCGACGCGTGTTTAGGCAGCCCAACACGCCCGTGGGATCGCGCTGACAGGTCTGCTTCTGGATACGAAGCCGATCATCATTTTCACGAAAATAGAAGCCCATGAGATCTATGGTCGTAGAAGCTGTGGGCTCAAACCGCAGCGAGCCGCGAATGGCGTACATGTCGCGGCCATCTATGCTCGTGTTGTCGTAAAGATTTTCCGTGTAGCCATCGCGGTTTAGATAATAGCCGGCCAAGCGGACTCCGATCGCATCACCTATAGGTACATTGACCATGCCCTTCACCCGGATGCTGTCGTAGTTGCCGTATTCGAATTCGGCCGCCGCTCCGAAGCCAGAAAGGTCGGGCTTAGCGGTCACCACGTTGACAACGCCAGAGGTCGCATTCCGGCCGAAGAGGGTCCCCTGCGGGCCCCGCAAGACCTCGACACGCTCGAGGTCAAAATACTCGGTTTCGAACAGGCGTGTTCCGAAGAGGGGAGATCCGTTCACGTGGATGGCTGTCGCCGCATCGCAGGTGACGCCCACACACAGGTCGCCGATACCGCGAATAGTGAAGCTGGACGCCGTGAAATTGGATTTGGTGAACGACACGTTGGGCAGCGTGAGCTGGAGATCGCTGGCGTTCTCGATCTGCTGTGCCTCGAGCGCTTCGCTGTCGAATGCGCTGACCGCGATCGGCACTTCCTGAAGGCTCTGCGCTTGGCGCTGAGCGGTCACGATGATGATGCGTTCGTTGGTGGTTTCTTCCGCGATACCGGATTCGCTGTCGTTTCCGGTAACGTCTTGAGCGTATACTGGAACTGCAAAAGCACTGGCACAGATGCCGGCCATCAGGGTAGCCCTGATCCTCATAATCCCTCTCCTCATCCCTCACCCCTCATGACGGAGGCCCAAGATGAAACTATCACACAATCGTATGCAAACAAGGTTTGGCGCAGGAATATTGCGCAAAAGAGAGGAAGTTAGATTAATTGTTGCAGTGCAGCAATTTTGCGGATCTCAGTTTCCGCTACGGCATCAGGGGATGAAGCCATGGTTACCCCACGGCATTGCTGATAAGCCTAAAGAAGCTCGTGACTCTGGGCGATATGTGCAATGCCGCGTTTCCCGCTCGAATCCCGGCTGAGCTGCACGAAGACGTCGATCACGCTGGCGGCATATGCGATGGTATCCGCGCGGGTCAGGCCAATTCCGGTCTGCATCACCATCAGCGACAACTGCTCGAGCGCTCCGCTCAGGGAGTTGGCGTGAATCGTCGAAAAGCTTCCCGGGTGCCCGGTATTGATCGCGCGAAGGAAACTGACGCTTTCGGCGCCCCGCAATTCTCCGAGCACGATACGGTCCGGGCGCAGCCGGAGGGCCGCCTGCAACAGTTCGTTTGCGGTCACCTTCGCCTCGCCCAGCTCGCCTTTTACGGCAACCAGACCGACGCCGTTTTCGCCGGGTAATTTGAGTTCTGGCGTATCCTCCACCAATACCACGCGTTCCTGCTTGGGAATTTCGCCAAGCATGGCGTTGAGGAAAGTGGTTTTTCCGGTGCTGGTGCCGCCTGAAACAAGAATAGTGCGGCGCTGGCGAATCGCTTCGCGCAGGAAGGGAACGGGCTCCTCCTGCGCATCGGGCATTGCGCCTTGTTCTGCCGGCTTCAGGGGCCCGGTGTCATAAGCATCGAGCGGAAGGTCCAGCCTCCTGTGGCGTCTGATCGCCATGGCCCAATGCTTGCGCGCTGCTGGCGGTCCGCAGAACTGTACACGCGCTCCGTCGGGCAAAGTGGCTCCAAGCAAGGGATGTTCCCGATTGATCCCCTGATGGCTCACTCGTGCGACCTGTTCGGCGAGGCGCTGGATCAAGCGGTCGTCAATATCGGGTCGCATGATCCTCTGCATCCCGCCCGCCGCCGCATCTTCGACCCATATTTCTCCGGGACGGTTGACGAGGATTTCCGTTACCGTGTCACGTTCCAGCCATTCGGCGAATGGCCTGAGATAGGCTTCAAGATAGACGCTGCGCTCGCCTTGCAAGTCGACATTGGGCGCGTCTTCTTCCGGATTTTCGTCCGGCAGGAACGGGTGGATATCGGCGCTCACCGGATGAACTGGATCAGCTTACACGCGAGAAATCTAGATCGCGCGCAGTAAAGATGCGGATCGGCTCTCCCTGGCGCACCCGGACGGTCGGCCCGCGCTGTCCGTCCTGCTGGGCTGCCGTGGCTGCCGCAGACTGGCTTGCACCACCAAGGACGATGCCACCTGCTCCGCCGGTGGCCAGCGTTCCCAGTCCGCCGACGACCGAGAGCAACATGGCCGATCCAAAGCGTTTGAAAAATCCGTTGCCGGAAACTTCGCCTTGGAGGCCTGTGGTGCCATCGAAACCGATGGCGGGCGAAGCCAAGTTGACCGATGCCCCATCCGGCCGGATGAGCCGGGTCCAGATGACATAGGCGCGTTTCTGGCCGTTCTGCATTCCGGATTGGTATTGACCGATCAGGCGGCTCGAACGCGGGAC
>CAYPGL010000046.1:0-9683 GCA_964410035.1 uncultured Qipengyuania sp.
TTATTTCAGTGAACTTAGCTCTTCAATGAAAGGATGCTGCAGTTAGGAGGCAGAGATGCGAGCATTCCTGAAGCGCTTGAAGTCTGACAAGTCTGGCAATATTCTGCTGATTGGTGGCGCGGGGATCATGGCTCTCGTCGGATCAGCGGGTATCGGCGTAGATACGGTCCAGTGGTATCTATGGAAAAGACAGTTGCAGCAGGCGGTAGATTCTGGCGCTCTCGCGGGTGCACTGAGCCTCTCGCAAGGACACAGTTATTCGTCTGCCGCAAAGGGAGAGCTGCTCCGCACGGCAAACACCACCGTTACCGTTGAAAGCATCGTCAACCCTCCGGCGAGCGGGGCCTTCGCAGGCGACAACCAAGCCGTCGAAGTTATTGCCACGACGACCCGCACGCTACCCTTTTCCAGTCTTTTCCTCACCACGGCACCCACAATTCGCGCGAGATCCGTTGCTGCATCGGTAGCTGGCGGAGAACACTGCGTCATTGCTTTGTCCGATAGCGGAACCGGAGTAAATGTGCGCGGCACGGCCCAGGTCAATCTCGGCTGTGGGGTAGCCGCCAGTTCTCGCGGATCTTCCTCAGTTTATCTACAAGGGGGCAGCCTGCTAAGCTCAACCCCTATCAGTTCAGCCGGCGGCATAGCTTACCAGCCGAGCAACATTCAGCCGGGTACAACTTTACAGCCTTACGGTCAGCCTCTCACTGACCCGCTGGCTGATCGAAATCTGGCGGTTCCTAGCTCTCCTTCTTCTTGCACTGCAAGCAACCTTGAAGTTTCCCCTAAACAGAACGTAATGCTTCTGCCGGGGCGATACTGCGGCGGTATGGTCCTCAAAGGAACCGTCACGATGGCGCCCGGCGTCTATCTCATAGACGGAGGAACCTTCGCGGCAGAGAGTCAATCCAACGTCATCGGCGAAGGCGTCACCATCATCTTGACCGGAAGTGACTCAAGCACGATCGCCAATGTTCAAGTAGCTGGCAGTGCCAAACTAGATCTTCGCGCACCCAGCGCGTTTGAGAATCCAGAATGGCAGGGGGTTCTCTTTTTTCAAGACCCTCGTGGATCAACGAAGCTCAGCACTGTGAACGGAGGCTCTAGCCTCATGCTCGAGGGTATCCTATACCTTCCCCTCGGGGATCTCGCCTTTAACGGCAGCGCCGGACAGCATGCCGACTGTCTGCTTCTTGTGGCGAATAAAGTCGATTTTAGCGGGGTAAGCTCGCTCGATAATGACTGCCCCATCGAGTATGACGATTTTGACCTTTCCTCACGCATTATCCGTGTGGTGGAATAGTCATGACCGGATTTCATTTTTCCATCGGCAGACTCCGCAGAAATGAGGAGGCAGTGGCAGTAATTGAGCTCGCGCTGGCAGCGCCCCTGCTAATGTTACTCTTCGTCGGGATGGTTGACTTGTCCCTGCTGGCTTCCGCGAAGATCGACCTGGAGCAAGCCGCGCAGCGGACAACCGACTATGCCCTCGCAAAAAGACCGACGAACGGCGACGGCACTTATCTTGCGAACGAGGCTGCTGGAGTTGCCAAAGTCCCACTAACTAACGTGACTGTTGAACTGTTTCTTGAGTGCAATGGAGTTCGTCAGGCCAGCTTCGATACGCCATGTTCTCCCGGGCAGGCGCAGGCTCGTTTTGCCAGCATCGAAATCCGCAAGAAAGTCGAAATGACATTCAATTGGAAAAAGATGGCAAGTTTTTATGAGCAGACGGAACAGGATAGCGAAGTGCAGCTAGCAGGAGACAGCGTGGTGCGTTTCCAATGACTCAGAAAGCTCGGTTCCTCCTGCGTTCTCTAAAGTCCGATGACCACGGTGCAACTGTAGTTGAATTTGCGCTAGCATTGCCAGTCCTCGTGACGATGATGATCGGGATCTTGCAGTTCGCGCTGGTCCTGCACGCGGGTGGGGCGGCACGTCACGCGCTCGGCGAAGGAATTCGTCACGCAAAGGTGTATCCTCTTGCCACAGAGGCCGAAGTTTTAGCCATCACTCGAGGCAGTATGGACGGGACTGATCCAGGCGGTATCGAGGCTCTGACATTCGTCCGCGGGACCAACAACAATGCCCAGTATGGACGGGTTACAATGCGATACAGGGTTGAGCCGGTCATACCTTTTGCTCCTATCCCGCCGATCATAATTGAAGAGGAAAGACAAGCCTACCTGCCCAGCTGACGACGAGATTGACTAAATCACAGTCGATCGTGCGCAACGTGACCGAATGCCTGAAGTCTACTTTTTTTGTTAAGCGCTACCGCAGATAGCGTGCTCTCGTTGATCTGAGATGCCGTCAGAGATCTGTTGGTAATCGTCATGTCCGCTTCATAGTGGTATCTAATAGAAATCGGCGAGAAACCGACAGTCAGCTTGCGCCACTAAATTGGCTGAAGTCGACGGCAGGTATCGAGTAATCGGAGGGCGTTTCACATGGCCGCTTTGGCGTCGGAAGCGGAAGTTCCGCTTTTAGACGAATTTGTCTAAAAGCAGACAGACCGCTAGCGGCCCCTTTGCTGCCAGTCGGGATTGCGCCTTCATTCCAGACTTCGAACGCCAATTTCGAATAGCTCCAAAGCGGTCTCTAAATTCAACCACTTCTCCCGCCCTGAGCCGTTTTCAAGTAATCTGTTTGAGAAAGATAAATTCGACCGCTCATCAGCCAGGAACTGGGGTTCGGCGGCTTGGTATCTGCAATCCACCCGGCACGACCAACTCGAATCCAAAATAGCAACATCGATGAACAGAAATGGAGCATTGTTTCGATCTTGAAGGCGATAATCGACATTCCCGAAACGCGAAAAGGGAATGGGTCCTGATAGGCCTTGCGATGTTCGTAGCGATTAACATCGGATCCCTCCCGTTTGTCCTGTGACGGTGTCTCTTTATAGGTTCGAGCCTCCCATCTGATGTTATTGGGACTGCCGTGAAACGGGGCTAGAATGACAATATGACAGAAAGCTCACAAAGTGAACCAAATGAGAGCGCGCCAGTCTTCGACTATTTTGAGGTCGACGAGCGCCCGGTGGTGATTGACCGCCGTAAAGACGCTGGTTGGATTTGGAGCCAAGGCTCTTGGCAAGATGTGCCGGGCTTGGCCGAGAAGAGCTACTCGACTGGAATTTCGATGACGCAAAATGCCTTCGTGGGTAGATTTCCTTATGCCGCGCTGGCTTTGCTCGAACAACCGATCTCAGGTTAGTTACTTAAATCTGCCGACGAGAAAGTTCGTCGACAATCGGGCACCTCTGCACCCAAATCTTCAAGCGGCGGAGGCTTGTCGAGCGGCGGGTCGACCGCGGTTGCAGACACCTTTTCGTCAGGGTGAGGGGCCAGACTGAAAGTGCAGGGAGACTTGGGTTAGTCCCCTGGCCGTTCAGGTCCGCGAACGTCCGACATGGATCCGGCATCTTCCCAGGTTACATCCTGACGAGGGATGACCGAAAGCTCACCGTTCGTTTCGAGTACGACCCAGTTCGCACCCTCGTTACTTGTGATTCCGTTCTGTCTGAGCGCGGAGTTTATTTCCTCTTCGGTGATCCGCGTCTGCTTCATCGCATGATGCAGGTATCGGCCTTTGTGGGTGAGCAAGGTTGGCTCCGCCTTGACCACGCTTGCCACGGCCCGGCTACGCTGCACAGCCCAGGTGGTGATGAACTGGCAAACTGCGAGAACGGCGATGGCTGCCACCGCATCCAATGTCGCGACGTTTCGCAACAGGATGCCGCTCGCCGCCAAACTGCCCACCGCGACATTGATGATCCAGTCGAAATTGTTGAGTTCGCTCGTCGTGCGCTTGCCGACCACGCGCACCATCACAATAATCAATACGTAGAACAAGAAGGCATTGGCTGACACTTCGGCCATCCGCATCCATCCCGACCAGAGATTCACTTCTTCAGGCAATTGTGCTTACCTCATAATCGAAATCTAGAGCTTCTCGCCCGCCGACAGATGCCAGATAGTCGACCAGCGAATAGACGAATTTCTTTCAGAAGCCGTAATCTATGCGGCCATCATCGGGACGAAAATCCATACCGTCAGAAAAGCTACCGCCAAAGCCAATAGAAGCAGCACGGCAATCACCCTCAACTTAGGCGAGCGGCTTTTCATTCAGGGTCTCCTGAAAGATGTATGCGTAGCGCGGATTTACCTTCCCGACCGGGTAAGGTCTCAGCCACTCATCAAAATTGCTAATTTGTCGTAAGCTTAAAGCTTAAGTACGCGCGGGCGAATCTGAAGTCGGCTGGATTGAGGCATTGTCGCTCAGCGGACCGCCCGCAACGGCGTTCTCCTTTGTGATCGTGCTACCTTTTCCGTTCTCGTTTAAGTTCCTCAAATAGTATTTGTATCCGGCGTAGCCGAGTGCCCCGAGGGCGGCGAGCTTGATCATGGTTCATCCTTTCCCAAAGAAGCCTCAACGGACTTGATGCTGCAAAGGTCCGATCTCAGGCAGACTTCGGCTCTAAAGTTGAGACTGCCGGTCCGCTTTTCGTCTTTATTCCAGATATAAGAATCTGGTTTTCGAGGCCCCGAAGAGCTTGGACGTGACATGATGGCGACTTGGGCGGCAATGGACGCGCGGCCGCTCATTGTTCGCGTCAATCCTCCTCGACGTCGGCATCATAGTGGTCAATGAAGGGTCCGCTGATTACGAGCAGAAGTAAGATAGGAACAGCTATGAGTACGGCAAGCCAAAGTAACCCTATACCACAAACGATCCCTATTGCTCCCGCTGCCCAGATTGCTGCCGCCGAACCTGCACCTTTCACAAACTGTTCTTCACGAAACATGGCTCCCGCACCGAGGAAGCCAATACCGGTCATGACCCCTGCAAAAACGCGCGTGGGATCGATCTGTAATTGCTGATCGGAGGTCATCTGCACGAGTTCTAAAGAGGCCAGCGAGAGTCCACACGCCGCCACGGAGATGATTACATAAGGCCTGAAATCGAGCGGTTTTCTACTTAGAAACCGCTCCAAGCCAATGAGCAGGGGAAACACGAAGGCAACGCTGATCCTCAGCGCTGCTTCCATCCAACCGATATGTAGTGGTTCGAAGCTTCCCGGTTCCATACCAGGCCAACGAAAGACCTGCCCTGCGGTTTCCAACAGCGGCTTTCGTAGGGAGGCTGTAACATATGCTGAAGTAAGCCAATGTGCTGATAAGCGGAGCGACAGCCAGAAAACGGTCAGTTCTAATTATTGGCCCCGGAAGGTGGAGAGGTTTCAGAAATTTAGTCCGTGCTGAAATCCTCGGAAGCGAGATCAAGACTTCGTCGCACCGCAGTTGCTACTCGCGCCAGCGATATCCAGCATTCGTTTGTGCCCCGAGCGAAACGACAGATACCGATCCTACTGAATATCGGAACGGGTCTGTCCGGCTATCCATTCAAAAAAAGCGCGTCCTAAGCGATCTTGAAAGGTAAAGCGATGACCAAGAACGATATGAGAGAAGCTGACCTCCCGGAGGCAGGCAATCCCGGTCAAAACAGCCAGACCGCCAATGCCATCCGGAACCAGTCGACGGTTAAGCCAGAGGATTATCCGGCAGACCAGAGGAGGCCCGCAAAGAAGGCGAGCGGGTCTCGTAAATCGCCATGAACATCCATGTATTCTCGGATGCCCTCGGTCTCATTGCTACTTGTGCACCGACCTATATTTCTTCCGAGGGAGGCGAATGACCGTTTTGCGGGTAGTTATAGTTGGCGGTGGATTTGGTGGCCTGAGCGCTGCCAAAAGCCTCGCCCGTGCTCCCGTCGAAATCACGCTAATTGATCGTGAGAATCATCATTGCTTTCAGCCGCTTCTTTATCAGGTCGCGACCGCCACGCTTTCTCCCGCTGATGTGGCGTGGCCTATTCGGGGCGTCCTCTCCGGACAGTCGAACATTACCACTCTCATGGCCAATGTCATTGGCGTAGATACCTCGCAGCAGGTAGTTCAGACCGACGGCGGTAATTTCGGTTACGACCAACTCATCATCGCCAGCGGAGCCACCCATGCCTATTTCGGCAACGAGGAATGGGCGCCTCACGCTCCTGGCTTGAAGCGCATCGAGGATGCCACAGAGATAAGGCGCCGCGTATTGACTGCCTTTGAAGCCGCGGAGCTGACGCGGAACGATGAGGAGCGAAAAGCACTTACCACTTTCGTAGTGATCGGCGGCGGCCCCACCGGCGTGGAAATGGCGGGTGCCATCGCAGACATGGCCCAGGAGGCCCTGCCCCAAGACTTCCGGAATATCGACCCGTCGGCCGCACGTGTCGTTCTTGTTGAAGCGGGCCCAAGACTGCTTTCGGCATTTCCCCAGCACATTAGCGCCTACGCACAGAAGGTCCTTGAGCGTCGCGGGGTCGAGGTACTAACCGGTTCGCCAGTGACCGATATCGGCCCAGGTACCGTCACGATGGAAGATCGGACAGTTTCAGCCGGGGCCATTGTCTGGGCCGCCGGTGTAGCCGCATCGGCTGCTGCAGACTGGCTGTCGGCCGATAGAGATCGCGCTGGCCGGGTCATGGTCCAGCCGAACCTCAGCGTACCGGGTCACCCCGATATCTTCGTGATCGGGGATACCGCCGCGGTGTTCGACGCCGATGGACAGCCCGTGCCCGGGGTCGCTCCGGCCGCCAAGCAAATGGGCCGCTATGTGGGGTCGGTTATAACTGCGCGAGGCGCCGGAAAGACGGAGCCGGGGCCCTTCCGGTACAGACATCAGGGCGATCTCGCGACGATCGGGCGCAACGCCGCAGTGGTCCAACTGAAGAACCTAACCTTGCGTGGGTGGATAGGCTGGGCATTTTGGGGGATTGCCCACATCTACTTCCTGATAGGTCTAAGACACCGAATTGCGGTCGCCTTCAGCTGGCTCTGGGATTATGTCACTTTCGGTCGCAGCGCTCGCCTGATCACGCGGCCAGCGAGCTCACCTCTTGCGGAAGCTGACTCAGTGGAGGTGAAAGCGCAACCGGGTCTACACGAGAAACGGAACTGACAGTGATACCGAGGGGGGCAGGCCCAATTCGCTTTCCTCGCTCTCCGATCAGCGTTCATTAGTAAGCGGACAGCAAGAGATTCGAACTAGCGATCGTAGGTCTGCCGCGAGAATTTTCCAGTCCGTTCTGCTTCCTAGTCACCCATAAAGGCAAACCGTTCACGAAGGAGAGCTTCGGCAACTGGTTTGCAGTCGCCTGTAATGACGCAAGCTTCCCAAGAGATGCGGCGCTCACGGCCTGCGAACGGCAACCCTGCGCCGAAGGGCGGAACTCGAAATGGCGAACAAGACCATGAAATCGGTTAGCGGCCAAGAGCGCGACGAAACGCTGGCGCAGTACATCAGAGACGCAAATCAGCGGAAGCTGGCGACAAGCGCAATTGAGCGACTTTCGGCATGGGAGCGCGGCGAGGAATGTCTAACCTCCAGCTCTCGGTTAGACACAGGCATAGCAAGCGATGGCTGATTTGCGTCACTTCTTAGAAGTGTATGGCTCCCCGAGTTGGATTCGAACCAACGACCAAGTGATTAACAGTCACCTACTCTACCGCTGAGCTATCGGGGAGCAGCCCCCAAGCGGTATTGGGCGGGGGCAGGCCGCGCGTATATGGGCGCGATTCCTGTTTTGCAAGCGGGGTCTTACAAAAATTTGGGTAGCTTCTGTGCCACCGTTGCAATCACACCACGAACTGTTCCGAGACGATGCGTTCGTCGAGTGCATGACCTGGGTCGAACAGCAAGGTCAGGAGGTTGTCTCGGGCGATCTCGAGCCGAACTTCGGCCACGTTGCGGATTTCGCGTTGGTCGGCCACGGCCGAAACAGGGCGCTTGTCCGCATCCATCACACGGAATGTGACTCGGCTGCGATCAGGAAGAATGGCACCTTTCCAGCGCCGCGGCCGGAAAGCCGAGATGGGGGTAAGGGCCAGTAGCTGAGAATCGAGTGGGAGGATCGGGCCATCGGCGGATAAATTGTAGGCGGTCGAACCGGCCGGGGTCGACAATAGTACGCCGTCGCAAACCAGTTCCTTTATACGCACCTTGTCGTCGACCATGACCTCGATTCTCGCGGTCTGGCGTGTCTCGCGCAGCAGTGAAACTTCGTTGATGGCGCAGAAGCGATGTATTTTGCCGTCCTGCGTTACCGCCTCCATCGCCAGAGGAGCTATTGTATGTGGCTTGGCCCGGGCGATCCGGCCCAGCAATTTGTCTGGCTGGCGGTTCTTGTTCATCAAGAAACCGATCGTGCCCAAATTCACCCCATAGGCTGGAATGATGCGGCCCTCATCAAGCATAGCATGCAGACTTTGCAGCATGAAGCCATCTCCGCCAACGACCACAACGGCATCGGCCTGAGTCACGGGTACCCAATCGGCCAGCGGACCAAACACGGTTTCCGCGGCCTCTTGAGCTCGCTCGGAATCAGAGACCAGAAGTGCAAGTCGCTCGAATTCGGCCATTATCGATTCCGTTGGCTGTCCACCTGGATTTCGGCAGTAACGGGCGCATCCCTATGGATCACTGTCCTATTTGGCAACAATGTCGATTTTATACCTAATAAATCATAAAGCACTGCTAGGGGTGCAAGTATGGCAACCTTGCCCGATGACATAGTGAGCGAGTCGAGCGACGCTTTGACCGGGCTGGGGGACCATTCTCAGCTTCGCCGCGCTGTGGCGTCTTGGTGCGGAAGTTGGCCGTCCTCCGCGGGTATCTGTCCGGTCCATGCTATGCTCATATCATTAGGCCGGATCGATACGGTAAATGTTGCATTTGGTGAAACGGCTGGGGATGGAGCGCTCGTTGAAGTTGCCCACCGCATTCGTCATTTCGCGAATGATGAGTTGGAAAGCCATCCCTGGATGGCTGCACGTCTATCTGGCGGGACATTCATGCTGGTGACGCGCGCCGATGCCAGTCGAGAGCGCTGGCAATGGCTGGCCGAAGCGCTGGCCGATGCAATCGCGGCGCCCATTGCAAATCCGCAAGGCGGCGGCAGTCTGCGGCTTTGGCCCCGCATCGCGCTGATGCGGGCGGGTGAGCATGACGATATCGACACCATGCTGGACCGGCTTTCGGAAGTGACTGCTTTGATGCGGAATTCACACGGTCGCCGCATCGAGTGGTCGAGCGGAGCCGTTGAGATAGCACCGCGTTCCAATATCGAACTCGAAGCAGATCTTCTGGCAGCGATCGATCAGGATGAGATCGAAATACTTTTTCAGCCGCAGTATTCTCTGATCGACGACCGGCTCGTGGGAGCAGAAGCCTTGGCGAGGTGGCATCATCCGATTGTCGGTCGGATCGGTGCGGCGTCGTTGTTTCAGATTGCAGAACGCGCAGATCACGTGGCCCATCTTTCGCGTCACATCGTGAGGCGCGCGCTAATTGCTGCGACCCGCTGGCCGAAAGATCTGCGCCTGTCGATCAACATTACCCCCGTCGATCTGGCCGCTGATAATTTCGCGATCGATTTTGCCCGTTTGGCCGACAAGATTGGTGTCCCTCTGTCTCGCATTACCTTGGAGATTACAGAGCAGGTCCTGCTGGCGGATCTCGATCAGGTCAGTCGAGTTCTTCACCAGCTGAAGCTTCTGGACGTGTGTATAGCGCTGGACGATTTCGGAGCGGGCTTCTGCAACTTCCGCTATCTGAAGGTCTTGCCGATTGATT
>CAYPGL010000047.1:0-9631 GCA_964410035.1 uncultured Qipengyuania sp.
AGAGACCGCAGCAAGCAATGCGGTAGAGACCGCGCAGGTCGACGATCCAGCCACGACCTACCGCGAAGACGATCTTATAGGCGCGGCAGAGGGCGTGTTCGGCAAGGGCGCCAAGGGCGTGGCCGACATGATCCGCAAGCTGCTCGCCGATCAAGGCGAGCCCAATGGCTATATCGTCGGCCGCGAGGCGGGCGGTGCCTTCATCGTGGGCGCACGTTACGGTTCGGGTACGCTGTTCCACAAGATCGAGGGTGAGATGCCGGTTTACTGGACCGGTCCTTCGATTGGCTTCGATGCGGGCGCCAATGCGGGCAGTACCTTCGTGCTGGTCTACAACCTCTACGATACCGAAGAGCTTTACGAACGCTTCCCGGCGGCGGAAGGCACGGCGTATGCTGTGGGCGGCCTCAACGCCAGTTACGTGCGAAAGGGCGACATAGTGCTGATCCCGATCCGCGTCGGTGCAGGGCTGCGGCTGGGCGTGAATGCCGGCTACATGAAGTTCACCAAGGAGCATAAGTGGCTCCCCTTCTGATCGCACAGGGGAAAACAAGCCCCGTTTGAGGGGTCGCAACCGCGATTGAGGTTGCGGCCTCAAGCATATCTGCGCAAAGACCGCGGCATGCTGGACAAACTCGACGCACAGGCTCCTGACGCCCTTCTCGCCCTCATCAAGATGCATGCCGCCGATCCGCGTGAGGACAAGATCGACCTTGGCGTGGGGGTCTACCGCACCAATGAAGGCGCGACCCCGGTTTTCCGTGCAATCAAGCAGGCCGAGAGGAAGCTGCTCGAGGTCCAGGATTCCAAGAGCTATCTCGGGCCAGAAGGCGACAGCGGTTTCGTCGAGGCGCTGATGCCCTATATTTTTGGCAAGCGCTCCCCGCTCACGAACCGGATCGAGGGAATGCAGACCCCCGGCGGCACGGGAGCGGTCAGGCTGGCCGTTTCACTGGCCGCCAGGGCGGGCGTGAAGCGGGTCCATCTCGGCATGCCCAGCTGGCCCAACCATGCGCAGATCCTCGAGGATGTGGGCGTGGAGATTGTGCCCTTCGATCACGCCAATGCGGACGGGACGGCCAATCATGACGCAGTGCTTGGCGCGATCCGCGGGGCGGGCGATGCCGATGCGGTGCTGCTGCACGGCTGCTGCCACAACCCCACGGGCATCGATTACACAGCAGGGCAGTGGGACGCGATCGCGCAGGCCTTCGCCATAAGCAGTGTACTACCGATCCTCGACATCGCCTATCAGGGGCTGGGACAGGGCATGGAAGAGGACGTCGCGGGCGTCCGCACCGTGCTGGCCGAGGTGCCCGAGGCGCTGGTGGCCTATAGCTGCGACAAGAACTTCGGCCTCTACCGCGACCGTGTGGGTGCGTTCTACATGATGGCCCGCGAAGAGGGGCAACTCTCCGCCATCGCCTCCAATGCCAACGCGCTGGCCCGCGCCAACTGGTCGATGCCGCCGGATCACGGCGGAGCGGCGGTGCGCCTCCTGCTCGAAGACGCAGATATGACTGCCGCCTGGCTCGAAGAGCTCGACGAGATGCGCGCTCGCATGCGGCGGGTGCGTGACCGCCTGGCCGCCGCGGATAACGAGGTGCCCGGGCTCAATCTGGCGGCGCTGGCCGAGCAGAACGGGCTGTTCGCCATGCTGCCGCTCGGCAAGCCGCAGATCGCCATGCTGCGAGAGGCTCACGGCATCTACATGGCCGGTTCTGGGCGTATCAACGTGGCGGGCCTCCATGCGGGGAATACCGAGAAGTTCATTGCCGCGCTGGGCGATGTCGCCAAGGGCTGAGCCGAGGTGACGCTCGACCGGCAACCGAAACTGGAGACCGAGCGGCTGGTCCTGCGCCCGCTGAGCGAAGGCGACCGGGAGGCGCTCTACGAGATCGCCTCCGATCCCGCCGTGTGGGAACAGCACCCGATCCACGACCGCTGGCGGCGCGAGGTGTTCGAGGCCTTCTTCGACGAAGGGTTGAAGTCTGGCGGCGCGCTGGCGGTCCTGCGCAACAGCGACGGGCGGATCATCGGCCACAGCCGCTATGACGGCTACGACGTGCAAGGAGGCGGCGTGGTAGAGATCGGCTGGACCTTCCTCGCGCGGCAATTCTGGGGGAAGGGCCTGAATACCGAAATGAAGCGCGCAATGCTCGCCCATGCCTTCGATGAAGTCGCCACGGTCGAGTTTCGCGTCGGCGACACCAACTACCGCTCGCGCAATGCCTTGGAGGCCATCGGCGCACTGCGCACGGACCGCTACGAACTGGAGCGTTATCAGGGTAAACGCGTGGTGCACCTGATTTACGAGATTGGACGCGAGGGTTTTGCGCAAGGGCCGTTAGGGCAAGGGAATTAGTGTTTAGTCCAAGCATGTTTTCAAACCGTGACTGCCTGCCCGCACCTGTCTCCGCGGCACCGCGCCGCGCAAGGCAGTCAGTCACGCAACCAGCCGGAGAGGCGGGGAATCGTCAACTTTCCGGGTCGCCCCGGCATTTTTTCCGCGCCGCAGTATGACGTTCCAGAACTCATTTCGCAGCGCCAGAGCAGTTCGGCATTTGTGACTTTGGGATAGGCGCTGCTTCGTCGGCAATGACTTGGGCAGGCCGTGCCATGCCCAGAGCCCACACTAGCAGCCCGAGCGTCTCCAGTTGCGCGACCATCAGCCCTGCGCCTTCGAACCTAGGCAGGAATGCCATGACCGACACCCCATTCCCGCATTGCAAGTGAATCATGACGGCACGGTCGCTCAGTGTCAGCGCGATGCGAAGTTCGGTACATCCAGTATGCGGGTTACCCGAAGGCTGCCTGCAGTTACCTGCCGGCGCGAAACTTGAGCGCTAGTGGTCGCTGGTCAACCCGTCGCGCATGTGCGGCGCTATGAAGTCCAGTTCAGGGTGCCCGAAACGGCAAGTCAGGCCGAATAGGACGACCGTGAGGGAAAGGTTCGCGTAACGACGCTACCTGGCCAAGCTCTGCATCCGCTTCAGATACCTTGCCAGCACGTCGATCTCCAGATTGACGCGGTCGCCTTCGGCAAGATCGCCCAACGTCGTCACTTCGGCGGTGTGCGGGATGATGTTAAGCGAGAAGTCGCATGTGCCGTCGCTGCGGTCGCGCAGGTCGTTGACCGTCAGCGACACGCCGTCGACGGTGATCGAGCCTTTCTCTGCTATGAAGGGGGCGAAGGCGCGGCTGATGCGGATGGCGAGTTGCCAGGAGCCGCCCTTTTCGTTCTTTGCGACCACTTCCCCGACGGTATCGACATGGCCGGTGACTAGGTGGCCACCGAGTTCGTCGCCAAGGCGCAGTGCGGGTTCGAGATTGAGCCTGCGGCCTTCTTCCCACATGCCGCGCACGGTGCGCGAGAGCGTTTCGCCCGAGACGTCGAAGCCGATCCGCGCATCGCCTTTTTTGCCGCCCAGCGTCACCACGGTCAGGCAAACACCCGAGCAGGCGATGGAAGCGCCGATCTCGATCGCGTCCGGATCGAAGGGGCAGGCCACGAGAATTCGCGTATCGCCGCGCTGCTCGACGCTTTCGATGGTACCGATGGCGGTGATGATGCCGGTGAACATACGTGCGCTAAGCCTCCTGTCTGGTGCGGCGATAGGCGGTGAAGTGGTCACTGCCAAGCTGGCGGCTCTCCGCCTGCTGCCAGCGGCCGTGCGCCGCGGCGAGGCTTTCCAGCCCGATGTCGCCCAGCGCGGGCGCTCCCTTGCCGAGCAAGATCGGCGCACGGTAGATTTCCAGCCGGTCGACGAGGTCCGCGGATAGGAAACTCGCCGCTGCACCCGCGCCGCCTTCGACATAGAGATATTGCACGTCGCCAAGCGTGGCGATCTGTGCGGGATCGTTGATGACCTTCACGCCGTCTGGTGGGATGCCGCGGGTCAGCAGGACACGTCGGGGGCTGCGTTCCTGCAGACCGTCCAGACGCACGTCGAGGCGGGGCCGGTCGTGCCGCCACGTTGCCCCGCCGACGAGGATCGCATCGTTCATGGCGCGGCGCGAATGGACATGTGCGCGGGCATCCTCACCGGTGATCCACTGGCTGGACCCGTCGGCAAGCGCAATGCATCCGTCGAGCGACATGGCGAGCTTGAGCGTGACGAAAGGCCGGCCATGCCGCGCCCGGGTGAAATAGCCTGCGAGGCTGTTCTCGACCTGGGGCGAGGGAAGAAAGCTCGCCTCGATCCCGGCGGCGCGGAGCCGGGCGATACCTTCCCCGGCAGTCCGCGGATCGGGATCCTGCGCCCCGATTACCACGCGCGCGACACCGGCTTCGACCAGCAGGTCTGAACAGGCCGGGCCGCGATCCGAGCGGTGGGCGCAGGGTTCGAGCGTGACATAGGCGGTGGCGCCCGCCGCGCCTTCGCCAGCCTGCCGCAGCGCCATGGCTTCGCCATGAGGCCTGCCGCCCTCCTGCGTCCAGCCGCGCCCGATTGGGCGGGCGTCCTTCAGTAGGATGCAGCCGACGGCCGGATTGGGGCAAGACTGCGGTCGCGCGCGCGATGCCAGTCGGGCCGCAGCCTCGAGCCAGCGCAGGTCACTCGCCTGCGGTTTCAACTGTGCCGTCCGTCTGTTCTTCTCCGTCGCCGAAGAGTTCTGCCAGCCGTTCGCGTTCGGCCCGTTCTTCCGCGGCGCGTTCGGCTTCCGCTTTGGCTTCCATCGCCTCGACATCGAGGCCGGTCGCTGCGCCAAGGCTCTTGTAGAGATCGCGCCGGCGCTGTTCGATACGCTCGCGCTCGGCCTGAAGTTCGTCCTGAATCCGCTGGTTCTCGATGTTCGACTGGCGAATTTCCTCTTCCGTGCGGCCCTCGGCGAAGGTGGTAATGTAGGTGACCTGCGGCACCTCGGGCGGATAATAATACTCTTCCTTCGTCAGCCAGTAGAACATTGTGCCAGAAATCGCGAAGGAGAGAGCGAGGATCGGCCAGCGATAGGGCGTCGGCTTTCTCCACTCGTTCCAGAAATCGGCGATCCCGCCGGCTGCATTGAATCTCGATCGAAAGCGCATGGTTCACAGATAGTAGGCTTAGCGGCTTTCCGCTAGCTGAAGCTGGCGTAGAGTGTGCGGCCGCGCTGCGAAAGCCAGCGGTTGGCGGCGTCGATTTCGCCCTCGAAGATACGGTCCAGCAGCGCGTGGAACGCGGGCGAATGATCGAAATGGACGAGGTGGGCGACTTCGTGCGCGACTACCGAGCGGCGGATATGGTCGGGTGCCTGTACCAGCCGCCAGTTGAGGCGGAGGACGCCTTCGCTCGAACAGCTTCCCCAGCGCCGGCGTGCCCGGGTCAGGCGGACGCGCGCGGGAGGAAGTCCGGCGCGCTCGCAATAGAAGACGGCATCTTCCTCGAACAGGACAAGCGCCTGCTGTTCCAGCCATCGGGCAAGGCGCTTGCCCAAAGTTTCTTCCGGCCCACCGACGATCAGGCGCTCCCCTTTGATGGACGGTTTGCGCGGCGCGTCGGCGCTCCATTCGATGGCGATCCGCTCGCCCCGGTAGTCCAGCGCGCGCTCGTCAACGGGGTCGCGAGGTTCGGGCACCTTGGCGAGCTGGCTCGCGAGCCACTCGGTCCGCGCATGGGCAAATGCTATCGCCTCTTTCGAAGCGCACCAGCGCGGCAGAGTGATCTTTACCGCACTGCCATCCGGAGCGAGGCGAAGGGTGAGACGCCGGGCGGTTGCGTGGCGGCGCAATTCGATCGGCAGGACGCGCCCGGCAATCTCGATCTGCGGCTCAAGCTTCCGGTCGCGCAGCCATTCGATCATGCGGCGTCTTCCTCGCTGCAATCCTCGCCATCATTCCATTCGACGATATGATGTTCGAGCGGGCCCGCCTCGTCCTCGCTGATCACGCGCCCGGCGACGGATACGCCCGCGCGGACGACGGCATCGCGGTCGCCCGAGATCAGGTAATGCCAGCGCGGAAGCGACCGGCCTTCCGCGCGTCTGCGATAGGCGCAGGTCTCGGGCAACCAGGGTACCCGGTCGACCAGCTTGAGTGTCAGACGCAGGCAATCAGGGACGAAGGCCTTGCGGTTCCTGTAGTCCTTGCAACGCGCGGTCTGGCAGTCGAGCAGACTGCAGGCGACGTTGGTTTCCTCGATCTCGCCCGTGTCTTCGTATTCAACCTTGTGCAGGCAGCAGCGTCCGCACCCGTCGCACAAAGCCTCCCATTCCTCGCGCGAAAGATCGGCTAGGGAACGTTCCCAGAAGCGTTCCCTCAACGCACCCATTTGGCCAATTCCGCGGCCACCGCTTCGGCGCCCTCTTGAGTCGGCAGTATGGCCAGCGGCTCTCCGTCAGGGCCGAAGAGATAGGTGACGTTGGAATGGTCCATCAAATATCCGCCCGCTTCCGTTTCCTCGCCCCGGCTGTAGTAGACGGCAAAGGCATTGGCTGCGTCGTCGAGCTGTTCCTTCGTCCCGGTCATGCCGATCAGGCGCGGGTGGAAGGCATCGGTGAATTCGGTGAGGACATCCGGCGTATCGCGCTCCGGATCGATGCTTACGAAGAGCGGCTGGACCTTCGCGCCCAGTTCCGGGTTCTCCTCTTCGAAACGCTTGAGGCCGGCCATCGCGCGCTGGTTGTCTGTAGGGCAGACATCGGGGCAATAGGCGTAACCGAAATAGACCGTTCTATACTGGCCGTCGAAATCGGAAAAGCTGACAGGTTCGCCGGTCTCGCCGGTCAGTGTGAAATCGCCGCCGATGGCGGCCCCTTCGAGCGGCGGGGCTTCCGAACCGGCATTTTGCGTTTCCTGCGAACATGCGGTCAGCATGAGCGCGGCGATGGCGAGATTGGTAAAGCGCATGACAGGGTGGTTCATGGTCTGCTAACGGCGTCTATTCAAGGGGACGTCCTCAAGCTTGTTGCGAATAATCGAAACGGAGAACTGCCACTGTGCGTATTACCGGGGTAAAACGGGGTTTGGTCATCGCAGGCGCCGGGCTGGCCATGCTGGCAAGTCCGTTGGCCGCACAATTCCAGAGCGAGGGTTACAAGTTCATCAAGGCCGTCCGCGATCGTGACGGAACGGTTGCGACGCAGATGCTTGACGAGCCCGGTACGACCATCGTCAATGCGCGCGAAGTGACCACAGGCGAGACCGCGCTGCATGCAGTCGTCCAGCGCCGCGATCTAACTTGGGTCAAGTTTCTCCTCCAGCGCGGTGCCAATCCCGACATTGCCGACAAGAATGGCGTCTATCCCATCCAGATTGCCGCGCAACTCGGCTTTCTCGAGGGGGTCGAGCGGCTTGTCGAAGGCGGGGCGGAAGTCGACGTATCCGACACCACCGGCGAAACGCCGCTCATCAGTGCCGTCCATCGCCGCGATCTGAAGATGATCGAGATGCTCGTTGAAAATGGTGCAAGTCCCGACCGCACGGATAATTCCGGCCGCTCGGCCCGCGACTATGCCGCGTTGATGGGTGGGCGTTCGGGCGTTCTCGAAGCCATCGAAAAGGCCGAAGGTGACGGCGGGGACGAAGCCGAAACCTACGGGCCCAACTGATGGCCGAAGCCACACCCGACATAGCCGATCTGACGCTCGATGAACTCCGTCTCGCGCTCGCCCCCGCCATCGCCGACGCAGCAGTATTCGATGGCTGGAGCGAGGATGCGGTGACCATGGCGGCCCAGCAGATGGGGGCCGATGTCGATGTCGCCCAGCTGGCTTTGAAGGGCGGTCCGATCGACATGGTTTTCGCCTGGATCGAGGCAGTCGATATCGCGATGGCTGCAGCCTTTCCCGAGGACGTCATCGCGCCGATGAAGATACGCGAACGGATCCGTGCGCTCGTCCAGTTTCGGCTCGATGCTGTGGCTGGCCAGGAAGAGGCCTTGCGCCGCGCACTTGCCATCATGGCCACGCCGCAAAATATCTCGCAAGCGACCCGGCGGGGCTGGCGGACCGCGGATGAGATGTGGCGGCTCGCGGGCGATACCGCAACCGATTACAATCACTATACCAAGCGGGCGATCTTGGCGTCGATCTACGCGGCGACGGTGGCTGTGTTCGTGGACGATACGAGCGAGGGCAAGGCCGAAACCCGCGCATTTCTCGATCGGCGGATCGACGGAGTGATGAAGTTCGAGAAGGCGAAGGCGAAGTGGTTCAATCCCAATCGCGAAACTTTCAGCATCACCCGCTTTCTGGGCAGACTTCGCTATCCGGCGCGCTGAGCCGCTATTGATAATCGGTTGCAATAGATCAACCGATCTGACAGGGGCAGCTCATGACTTTGGACGGTTTCGAAAGTGGACGTAACGCGCGCATAACGGGCGTGGACTGGGCCAGCCTCGCCGAGGATGAGGCCAAGCGGCTTCAGGCACTTGGTATTGATGAGGGTGCGGAAGTCGCTATCCTTCATCGCGGCGTATTCGGAGGTCGCGACCCCATTGCCATGCGTTTGGGCAATATGACTGTCGCCATCCGCCGCGTGCACGCGCATGCGATCTCTGTGGAGGCGGTATGAGCCGGAAACTGACCGCCGCTCTCGTAGGAAATCCGAACTCGGGCAAGTCTGCACTCTTCAACGCGCTTACCGGCGCTCGTCAGAAAATCGCCAACTATGCCGGAGTCACTGTTGAACGTAAGGCAGGACGCCTGGCGCTGCCCAGCGGCGAGCCCGTTGAATTGCTCGACCTGCCGGGTTCCTACAGCTTCGATGCCGCCAGTCCTGACGAAGCGGTTACACGCGATGTTGTGAAGGGTACATTCGAAGGCGAAGCCGTTCCCGATGTCCTGGTGATCGTGATCGATGCCGCGAATCTGGAGCAGCATCTCGTGTTTGCACAAGAAGTGCTCGAGCTTGGGCGTCCGACCGTGGTCGCGCTCAACATGGTCGACCTCGCCGAACGCGACGGCCTGACACTTGATCCGGATGCTCTTTCAGAGGCGCTCGGTGTTCCGGTGATACCGACCGTCGCAGTGCGTCGCCGGGGGATCGAGGAACTGCGTGCCGCGATTGCAGAGGCGGAGACGCACGCGCACGAGGATTCGCACACACGCTGGCACCTGACGCTGCCGGAGCGGCGGCTTTCTGCCAAACACATGGCGCGCGGGACGATTCTGTCGAAATCGACACGTCATACGATTGAGAACGGCGTCGACAGGATATTGCTCAATCCATGGATCGGGCCGGTAATCCTGTTTGGCCTGTTGTTCGTGATCTTCCAGGCCGTGTTCGCCTGGGCGACGCCATTTGCCGACGCGCTCGAAGGCGGCGTGGGCGCGATGTCCGAAGGTGTTATTTCGGCGATGGGGCCGGGGCTGGCTCGCGACTTTCTGACGGAGGGCGTTCTCGCGGGTGTCGGTTCGGTCGTCGTATTCCTGCCGCAGATCGTGATCCTGTTCGCCTTCATCCTCGTGATGGAGGCAAGCGGCTACATGGCACGTGCAGCCTTCCTGATGGACCGGGTGATGGCCGGCGTCGGTCTTTCCGGAAAGAGCTTCATTCCGCTGCTCTCCAGCTTCGCCTGCGCCATTCCCGGAATCATGGCGACACGCAGCATCAGTGATCCGAAGGACCGTTTGACCACGATCCTGATTGCTCCGCTGATGACCTGTTCGGCGCGTCTGCCGGTCTATGCAGTCATAATCGCCGCAGTCATTC
>CAYPGL010000048.1:0-8877 GCA_964410035.1 uncultured Qipengyuania sp.
CCGCGACCTGGTGACGGCGGAGGAAGAATGGCGTTCTGTCATTGCCACCGCCGGGCAGAGGCAGGGATACGAGGCCAAGCACGCCAGCTACACCGGCATGCAGGCCTGGAACTACATGCTACGCGAAAGGGGCAATTCCGCCAGCATCCTCTCGATGTTCGGTCTAGTGCGCCAAAACGCGCGTCTTGCCAGGAACGCCATCAGCGGCGAATTGTGGGAAGCTATAAACGAGAACTGGCTCGTCATGGAGGAGCAGCTTTCGAAGCCGGTCGGCGAGAATCGCGTGCTCGATACAGTGGCCACCATCCGCCGGGCGGGCACGCTGGCCCATGGCGCGATGTCCGGTTCGATGCTGCGCGACGAAGGCTTCCATTTCGCGCGCGCAGGCACCTTTATCGAACGGGCCGATTCTATCGCGCGAATACTCGATATCAAATATTACCTGCTGCTGCCCTCGCTTTCCTATGTCGGTTCGAGCCTCGATACGGGACAATGGGACACGGTGCTGCGCTCTGTTTCGGGCGATCGCGCCTATCGCTGGCTTAATGCGGGACAGATCGATGCGCGCGGGATCTGTGAATTCCTCATTCTCGACGATCGTTTTCCTCGCAGCCTCGCGTTCTGCCATTCCGCTTTGCGTGAAACCCTGGCCGCGCTAGCACGCCTTCACGGGGCCGAGGGAGACAGCAACGCTCTGATGCGCGATGCGGACACGCGGTTGAACGATCTGAGCATCGACGAAATCTTCGAACAGGGCCTCCACGAATTTCTCGTCGATTTCACTGCGTCCAATGCCGCGATCGGCAATGCCATTGCAACAGACTACAGGTTCCTTTCCTAATGCGCCTCTCGATCCGCCACACCACTCGCTATCATTTCGACAATCCGGTCGTGCATGCGCTCCAACGCCTGCGGCTGACCCCGAAGGAAACGCAAGGGCAGGAAATCCTCGAGTGGCAAATGGACTACGAGAACGCGCACGAGGAACTGACTTACGAGGACCAGCATCACAATTCGACAACGCTCGTTGGTGTCGAACCGGACACTCGCGAGGTCACCATCACCTGCCACGGGAAGGTGGATACACACGATCATGCGGGCGTAATCGGTCGCCACGCGGGACATCTGCCCTTGTGGAGCTTCCTTTCCCAGACACGACTGACCCGGCCCGGACCGGGAATGCAAAAGCTAATCGGCAGCCTCAAAGCGTACGATGGCGAAAAGCTCGACATGCTGCATGAACTCTCGCGCTGCACGCTCGATCGGGTTGAATACAAGATCGGCACGACAGACTGGAATACGAGCGCCGAGGAAAGCTTCGCCGCCAAGTCGGGGGTGTGCCAGGACCATGCGCATATCTTTATCGGAGCGGCCCGTGCACTCGACGTGCCTGCTCGCTATGTCTCCGGCTACTTGATGATGAACGACAGGATCGATCAAGAGGCGACGCATGCATGGGCGGAAGCCTATGTCGATCGCCTCGGCTGGGTGGGCTTCGATATTTCGAACGGCATCAGCCCGGACGAGCGTTATGTCCGCGTTGCCACGGGGCGCGATTATCGCGATGCCTCGCCGGTGACAGGCATTAGTTTCGGGAATACCACGCAGGTGCTCGAAGTCGACGTACAGGTCGAGCAACAGCATGTGCAGCAGCAGTAAGTGAAATGAATTTATGACCTATTGTGTGGGAATGAAGCTCGAGAAGGGGCTGGTCCTGATGAGCGACACTCGCACAAATTCGGGTGTCGACAACATCTCGGTATTTCGCAAGATGTTCACCTGGCAAATCCCGGGCGAACGGATCATCACCTTGATGACGGCGGGCAATCTGGCGACTACGCAGGCGGTAATCAGCCAGCTCGAAGAACGCACCAAGGAACCCGACGAGCGCGGTAACATTCTGCTGAAATCGCCGACGATGTTCCAGATCGCGACCGAGATCGGCAAGCTAATGCGAAACATAATCGGCGAACGGCAGGAAGCGAATGGCGCGAGGGGCAGGGGCCGATTTACCGCTTCGATCATCGTTGCGGGGCAGATCAAGGGCATGGAACCGCGCCTCTTCATGGTCTATCCGGAAGGGAACTTCATCGAGGCCAGCCTCGATACGCCCTTCTTCCAGATCGGAGAGACAAAGTACGGTCGTCCGATCATCATTCGCGGTTATGATCGGCAGATGAGTCTCGAGGACGGGGTGAAGCTGCTAATGGTCAGCTTCGATTCCACTCTGAAAGCGAACCTGTCGGTGGGTCTGCCGCTCGATCTCCAAGTGATCGAGCGGGATACCTACGAGGCTGGGCACCAGCACCGCGTCGCCCATGATGATAGCTATTTCGAGATTATATCCACCGGTTGGGGAGACGCGCTCAAGAACGCCTTCCATTCGCTTCCGGACTACAGTTTCTACCGGCAGGACGACTAGGTAATTCCAGAACCTGCTACCGGCAAAAACTCCCGTCGCCCTGTTCAAGGTGCAGATGATCATGGTGCGCCGCATTGTAATCGGGGCCGAGAACGGTTCCAAAGCGTTTGCAGGCGCTACGATGAACCACGCGGAGGAATTCGCGTTCTTTCATACTGGCGTTCCAGCCGTCCTTCACGCTGATACGTCTGCCATCGGCGAGCAGGAAAGCGCCGATATCGAGCGCTTCTGCCCGGGAATGGGCGGAAAGCCGCCCGCTCCCTGCGACGTTGCGGCACGAGTAGCTGCCCATTGTCTCGATCCTGACCAGAGGGCTGCCGAGAATCTGCCGGGCGGCACGATCGACTCCGTAACGTGCCCAGGCGGCGAAGTCGTTCGCGAGCGGACAGGCAAGCGGTCCAAGATTGGTCACGGTGAGCGGACCGAGATCTCCGCCGACCCTGTCGAGCTTGACGCTGTCGAGCGTGGAGCAGCCGGCGCCGTACATCCGGTCGGGAAGGGGGGCGAACTGCGAGCCTGACCGGCCCAGTTCGGTAATGCACTGCCGCGCCTGCGGTCGTTCCCAATTGGCCGAACCGCTTCCGGAAGTTGGAGCGCGTGCTGCCGGTTCGCGCGTGTCCGGCGCTACGCCGCAACCGGCAAGCGCGATGGTCAGGACTATAGCAGCATAAGGAGCAAGGCGCATCGAGCGAGCCTAAGGCGATGATCGTGAACGGGAAGCGAATGGGACTTTAGTCATTCGGGCGCTTCCACCTGTTCCCACAGTTCGATCTTCACCCCGTCGGGATCGAGCAGCCAGGCGAACTTGCCATATCCCTCATCGACACTGTCGAGCACATCGACGCCCGCACCTTTCACCTGCGCGACGAAGTCGTCGAGATCGTCGACCCGCAGGTTTATCATGAAGCCGCCTTTGCCGGGCTGGATGTACTGGTCGTCCTTGAAATGGCTGACCAGCGAATAAGGCTTCTCTCCGGTTTCTTCAGACCAGTTGAGCTGGGGGCCGTATTCGCCTTCCAATCCCAGCACATCGCGGTACCACGCCCGGGTGGCTTCGGGATCCTTCACCACATAGAAAACGCCGCCAAGGCCGGTAATTTTTGCCATTTCATCCTCCCGCTATACACGGCAGATTAGGCGCGCGATTGCCAAGGACACAAGTCCCTCGCGTGAACCTCAGGCCGCCCGTGTTTCGGGCGCGGAGTAGGTCGCCTTGCTCACCAGCACGATGGCCAGCCATGCGGCGATGAAGCCCGGCACGATCTCGTATAGCCCGCCGTCGAGGCCCGGCAGCTGGCTGTTCCAGCCGAGGGCGATCCATGCCGCGACCGTGCCCGCGCCGACCACGAGGCCTGCCACCGCACCCGAACCCGTCATCTTGTCCCACACGAGAGAGAGGATGATAAGCGGGCCGAAGGCGGCGCCGAAGCCCGCCCAAGCGTTAGACACGAGGCCGAGCACCTGGCTTTCCGGATCGCTCGCGACCCAGATTGCCGCAAGCGCCACTAGTGCCACGCAGACACGGCCAACATTCACGCTCTCACGTTCGCTGGCGTGCTTGCGGAAAAAAAGCTTGTAAAAGTCCTCCGTCAGCGAGCTCGACGCCACCAGCAGCTGCGAACTGATCGTCGACATGATCGCCGCCAGCAGTGCCGCCAGAAGGAAGCCGGTGATGAGCGGGTGGAATAGTAGGTTCGCAAGGACGATGAAGATCGTCTCCGGATTGTCCACCACGATGCCGTTACGCTCCACATAAGCGCGGCCAGCGATCCCGATCCCGATCGAGCCGATCAGCGCGACGCCCATCCAGGTCATGCCGATGTTGCGCGCGGCCCTGACTTTTTCGACTGTGCTGATCGCCATGAAGCGCACGATGATGTGCGGCTGGCCGAAATACCCAAGGCCCCATGTCACCGCGCTGATGAAGCCTAGCAGCGTCAGCCCTTGTGTCAGGCTAAGGAACCCTTCGACCGGCACGTCGCTAAGCGATCCACCACCTTCGCCGCCCGCGCCGAACATGACCACTAGCGGCATCAGCACCAGCGCCACCACCATGATGCAGCCCTGCACGAAGTCTGTCAGGCTGACGGCGAGGAACCCGCCGACCATGGTATAGGCCAGAACAACCAGCGCGGTGATCCAGATGCCTGACATGTAATCGCTCATCCCCCACTCCGGCAGGATACCCGCGAAGCTCGTTTCGAACAGCAGCCCGCCGCCGACGAGGCCCGCCGCGGTATAGACCGCGAAGAACACCACTACGATCAGCGCCGAGACCACCCGCAAAGCCACCGCCTTGTCGGGGAAGCGGTTGGCGAGAAACTCTGGGATCGTCAGCGCGTTGCCGAGATCCTCCGTCTGGCGCCGCAGGCGAGGCGCGACCACGATCCAGTTGACCAGTGCACCGAGGAACAGGCCGATACCGATCCATGCTTCGACCAACCCCGCGGCGTAAAGCGCGCCGGGCAGGCCGAGCAGCAGCCAGCCGCTCATGTCGGAAGCGCCGGCGGACAGCGCCGCAACCGCCGGATGCAGGTTACGCCCTGCGAGCAGATAGCCTTCCGAAGTATCGGTCGACCGCTTCCATGCCCACAACCCGATCCCGATCATGGCGATGAAATAGAGGGCGAGCGATATGAGTGTTCCCGTCTGCATGAATGGGCAGGTAACAAATGCAACCGCCT
Source organism: uncultured Qipengyuania sp. (assembly GCA_964410035.1). Classification (GTDB taxonomy): domain Bacteria; phylum Pseudomonadota; class Alphaproteobacteria; order Sphingomonadales; family Sphingomonadaceae; genus Qipengyuania. The sequence goes on from CAYPGL010000048.1 coordinate 5,107, forward strand.
TTGACCAGCGGGGGTCGGGAACCCGCCCGGTGTCTCCCCAAAGCTACCTATGATTCATAACAAAATCGGTGCGCAGACGGGTTTGGTTGATGAAAACACATACTGCGCAGACCGCTTAAAGAGCGCCCGGGGCGGAAGTGGTGATCGACGGTAAAAAGAGCCGATCTAAAGCAAGCGAGAGCGTGAAGAGTAGAAAAACTCCATCTTGTCCGCACGTTCAACGTGGTAGGAAATATCCTTTCCCGGCCCGCAGGGCGGCGTTGGGGGGGGGCAGTTCGGTACCGCGTGCCGCGTATTCGACCCTCGCTCAGGCAGCCTCAATATCCGCTCGCTAGCCCATCCTTGCGCATTTCTGTGGCGCCGGTGAGGACGCCGCTTTCCGGATCGCGGGCGATGGCCTGGTAACCGCCAAACATGATGCCGTCGCTCACCACCTCGACCTTGTGACCCATGGTCTTCAATGCGGCGACGGTCTCTGGGGGGATGCCAGGTTCGACGAACAGCGTGCCCAGCGGATCGGCGGCGGGGCCAGTCGAGGGCTCGGTCGACTGGCGACCGCCGTCATGGTTGAAGCGTGCCGCATCGCCCGCTTCCTGCAAATTCATGCTGTAGTCGACGATGTTGACGAGCACCTGTACATGGCCCTGCGGCTGCATTCCGCCCCCCATCAGTCCCAGCGTCATGTAAGGCTTGCCGTCCTTCATTACGAAGGCGGGGATGATGGTGTGGAAGGGACGCTTGCCGGGCTGATAAGCGTTGGGATGCGCAGGATCGAGACTGAAGAGTTCACCCCGATCCTGGAACATGAAGCCGGTACCGGGCGCCACCAGTCCGCCGCCCATGCCGCGATAGTTGGACTGGATCAGGCTGACCATCAGGCCGTCGCCATCGACCACGGTAAGATAGGTCGTATCGCCTTCTCCCTCCAGTTTGGGGTCGCCAGGTCCGAATTCGGGAGTGGTCCGGGCAGGATCGATTAGAGCGAAGCGTTGGCGGCCGTATTCCTCGCTCAGCAGGTCCCGCGGCAGCGTAGCGAAATCCGGATCTGCATAGAAGCGTGCGACGTCCTCATAGGCGAGGCGCTTGGCCTCGACCATGTAGTGAAGGACTTCGGGGCTCCCGCGCTCCCATTGGGAGAGGTCGACATTCTTGAGGATGTTGACCATCTGCAGCGCGGCGAAACCTTGGCTATTGGGTGGCAACTCGCACAGTTCGTAGCCGTCCTTGTATCCCGCGCAGGCAGGCTCGACCCATTCGCTGCGATGCTGGGCGAAATCCTCGCGGGTGAAGGCGCTGCCCTGCGCCTGCAGGTACTCGACCATCCCTTCGGTCAGCGAACCGTCGTAAAAGGCATCGCGCCCTTCGCGCCCGATGATCTCAAGAGTGTTAGCGAGGCCGGGATTGCGGAAGAGTTCGCCTGCTTCAGGAGCATCACCATCGGCGAACCACACCTTGCGGGCGTTCTCGAACTCATAGTCGTAATTCTCGAGCCGCGTCTCATATGCGGCAAGGCTGCGATCGAGATACATGGCGATAACCGGAGCAACAGGATGGCCCTCGCGCGCATATTCGATCGTGGGAGCGAGGTTTTCCGCCATCGTGCGCTTGCCGAAGCGTTCGTGCATAGCGAACCACGCATCGACCGTACCTGGAATGGTGATTGGCAGCGGTCCAACGGGGGGCAGAGCATCGGCTCCGTCGAGCTTTTCGAGCAGGTCGTCCAGCGTCTGGCCGCGGGGACTGCGGCCCGAACCGTTTATGCCGTGCAGTCTCCCGGTCTTCGGATCATATATGATAGCGAACAGGTCCCCGCCGATCCCGTTCCCGGTGGGCTCCATCAAACCGAGCGCAGCGTTCGCGGCGATGGCAGCATCGACCGCGCTCCCGCCGTCTTTGAGAACGTCCAGCGCGATCTGAGTGGCCAGGGGCTGCGCGGTCGCGGCCATTCCGTGTTCGGCCATGACCGGGCTTCGGCTCCAGTTTGCTCCAACGGGACGTCCGCCCGCGCCGATTTGCTGTTCGACCGGGGGAAGTTCCCCTGTGTTCTGCGATGCCGAAGGTGCCGCCGTCAGAGCAAGGGTCGCAACGCCCGCTATAATTGCTTTCATATACATTTCCTCTTCGTAGCGGGTCTGGCGAATGAGGTCTCGCCTTGCAAGAGGCGAACTTGGCGGAAAAAGCCAAGCCCGCTAGGCAGTCCGATGTGTCACAGATCGTGCTTACCTTCCTTATGACGCTCGCTTTTTGCGCGGTACATGTCTTCGTGGGCCGCCTTTACTGGCTCGACCGGACGCCGCGGAGCAAGTGGTTGTCCTTCGCTGGCGGGGTGGCGGTGGGATACGTCTTTCTCCACATCATGCCTGAACTTGGCGCGCATGCCGGGACGTTCGAGCGAGCAACGGGCTTCCGCGCCGAGCTCGCTGAAGCGCTGGTCTATACGCTTTCGCTGGCGGGGCTCGCGCTGTTCTACGGGCTGGAGCGGGCGCTGTCGGCATCGCGTGACACGCGCAAGAAGGAGGAGGGGCGGGACCGGCCGCACCATCCGGTGTTCTGGTTGCATATCGCGGCGAGCGCGCTGTTGATGGCAATGATCGCTTATCTGCTCAACCACCGCGAGGACCAGACCCCGGCGGGCCTCGTGCTGTTCTTCGCCGCCATGATGCTGCATTTCGTGACCGCCGATTTCGGCACACGGACAAATCATCCCGAAATCTACGATGCGCGTGGGCGCTGGGTGCTGGCGGCGGCCACGCTTGCCGGGTGGCTGCTGGGCGTGCTGGTCGGCCTGCCCCAGATCGCTATCGGCGGGTTGTTCGCCTTTGTTGCGGGGGGGATCGTGCTGCTGGTACTCAAGGAAGAGCTACCGGAAGAGCGCAAGAGCTACTTCCTACCCTTCATCGGCGGGGTGGTCCTTTATGCCGTGCTGGTGCTGGGCGAGACGCATCTCGCCGCAGCATAGCGGGGCCCTGGAGTCAGCCGTCCATCTTGCGCGAGTGGCGCTTGCGCTCGTGCGGATCGAGGATTGCCTTGCGCAGGCGGATGCTTTCCGGCGTCACTTCGACCATCTCGTCATCGTCGATATAGGCGATGGCCTGTTCCAGCGTCATGACGCGCGGCGGGGTGAGACGGATGGAATCGTCCTTGCCGGTAGAGCGGAAGTTAGTCAGCTGCTTCGACTTCATCGGGTTGACTTCGAGGTCGGCAGGTTTCGCGTTTTCGCCGATGATAATGCCTTCGTAGATTTTGGCACCGCCGCCGATGAAAAGCTCGCCGCGCTCTTCCAGCATGTTGAGCGCGTAGGGCACGGCCTCACCCGACACCATCGAGATGAGCACGCCGTTCTGGCGCCCTTCGATCTTGCCACGATAGGTATCGTACTTCTCGAACAGGCGGTTCATGATTCCCGTGCCGCGCGTGTCGGAGAGGAATTCACCGTGATAGCCGATCAGGCCGCGGCTCGGAGCGGAGAAGGTGATGCGGGTCTTACCCTGGCCCGAGGGGCGCATTTCGGTAAGCTCTGCCTTGCGGCGCTGCATCTTTTCGACGACTGTGCCCGAATGTTCGTCGTCCACGTCGATGACGACGGTTTCGAACGGCTCCATACGCTGTCCGTTTTCTTCACGGAACAGCACTCGCGGGCGGCTTATGCCGAGTTCGAAGCCCTCGCGGCGCATGGTTTCGATGAGAACGCCCAGCTGGAGTTCGCCGCGGCCGGCAACCTCGAAGCTGTCCTTGTCTTCGCTTTCGGTTATGCGGATGGCGACATTGGTT
>CAYPGL010000048.1:8887-9584 GCA_964410035.1 uncultured Qipengyuania sp.
GCTGTCGTTGACGGCAAAGCGCATGGCCAGCGTCGGCGGATCGATCGGCTGCGCCTCGATCGGCGTCTTCACCGAAGGATCTGCGATGGTGTTGGCAACGGTGGCCTTCTCCATACCTGCCAGCGCGATGATGTCGCCCGCCTCGGCGCTTTCCACCGGCACGCGGTCGAGCCCGTCGAAAGACAGCAGCTTGGTCGCGCGGCCGACTTCGATGATCTTGCCATCCGCATCGAGCGCGTGGATCGGATCGTTGAGCTTGACCGTGCCGGACTGTACGCGGCCGGTAAGCACGCGGCCCATGAAATTGTCACGGTCGAGCAGGGTGGCGAGGAAGCTGAACGGTGCTTCAGTATCGAGGCCCGGTGCGGGCACGTGATCGATGATCAGCTTGAACAGCGGTTCGAGATCGCCTTCGCGGGCATTCTCGTCTTCACTGGCATAGCCGTCGCGGCCCGAGGCCCAGAGGCTGGGGAAGTCGAGCTGTTCGTCGGTTGCATCGAGGCTGGCGAAGAGGTCGAACACTTCGTCGAGCACTTCCTGCGGGCGCGCATCGCTGCGATCGATCTTGTTGACCACCACGATGGGGCGCAGGCCGAGGCCCAGCGCCTTGCCGGTGACGAACTTGGTCTGCGGCATCGGACCTTCGGCGGAATCGACCAGAAGGATGACCCCGTCGACCATGGAGAGAATACGCTCC
>CAYPGL010000049.1:0-9568 GCA_964410035.1 uncultured Qipengyuania sp.
GAACCCTTCTGTCCCTTGGAGAAAAACTCTTCGGCTTCCAGCACTTCGGTGCGCTGCAAGTGGCGAACTTCAACCGCGACCCGTTCGATCGAACCCGCGATGACCGCAAGTGTCGCGAAATACATCGCGTGCCGATCACGCGGTATGACTTGGGTCGATACCGGTTCAGGCTGCAGACCCAATTTCTCAGCGACATATTCTTCCACGCTCGGGTCGATATTGGCAAAGGTACCGACTGCACCCGAGATGGCGCATGTCGCAATTTCTTCACGCGCAGCAATAAGCCGCGATTTGCAGCGATCGAACTCGGCATAGGCCTGTGCGAGCTTGAGGCCGAAGGTTACCGGTTCTGCATGTATGCCATGGCTGCGTCCGATGGTCGGGGTATATTTGTGTTCCTTCGCTCGGCGCTCGATGGCTTCGAGCAGAGCGTCCATATCTTCCAGCAGCAAGTCGGTCGCACGGACCAGTTGCACTGCCAAGGTGGTGTCGAGGACATCGGAACTTGTCATGCCCTGGTGCATGAAGCGTGCTTCATCACCGACGTTCTCTGCCACCCACGTCAGGAATGCGATCACGTCATGCTTGGTAACGGCCTCGATCGCGTCGATGGCTTCTACGTCGATCTGCGGATCGGTGGCCCACCAGTCCCAAAGCGCTTTGGCTGCACTTTTCGGCACCACGCCAAGCTCGCCGAGCTTTTCAGTCGCATGCGCTTCGATTTCGAACCAGATCCGATATTTAGACTCCGGCTCCCAGATAGCGGTCATCTCTGGGCGGGCGTAGCGGGGGACCATGGGTCGACTCCGTGAATGGCGGGAATATGCCGCGCCCCGCTAGAGTGACAGATGCAAGCTGGCAAGGCTGGGGCTCGCGTAAAAGCCTTAAAATCCTTGGTCAACACGGGCTTTACCGGCTCATCGCAGGTGGATTGCGCAACGGAACAATCTCGGTAAACTGTGCTGCATGAGCGATAAATCGATTAAATCTGCACTTCGTTTTCCTCTGTTCTGCGGGACTGCGCTCGCCATCTGCTGCGCCAATCCCGCGCTTGCCGGTGAGGAAGTATTGTATGGTGATGCGCCCAACTGGATCAACGAAGCGAGCCTCGACACTTCGGGGATCGACGAAGGGCCGTCCCAGCTGATCGCCGATTGGCAGCATTGGCTGGAAGACGGTGTCGTTACAACATATGCCGATAGCGCCATGCGGATAGACAATCCGCAGGCATTGATGGAACAGGGCACAATCTCGCTCGACTGGTTGCCCGACAAGGGCGATCTGACCATACACCGGGTTGAGATCCTTCGTGAAGACAAACGGATCGATCTGATCAGCAGCGGGGCGGAATTCGATGTCCTCCGCCGAGAGCAGGGATTGGAGCAACGTCTGCTCGACGGACAATTGACTGCTACGATGGCGGTTCCCGGTCTGCAGGTCGGGGACGTCCTGCGAGTGACCCACTCGGTCACCATCGACGATCAGGCGCTTGGTGACGAGATGCAGGTTCTCCAGTTTCTCGGCAGCGAACCCTGGCAGGTAGGTTTTGCACGAGCCGTGGTCAGCTGGCCGGCGGACGAAGATGTTTACTGGCGGGTGGAAGATCATGCCGGCCTCGCTGCACCCGCGACCGAAAACGGCGTGAGTAGGCTGGAAGTCGCTCTTCCCTTAGCCGAGCTACCCGAGATGCCGAATGACGCGCCTTGGCGCTTTCGCCGCAATCCCGTGCTTCGCGTGGGGACCTATTTCGACTGGCAGGAATTGTCGCGCACCATGGCTCCGCATTTTACCGAGGCGGCCGATGTCGCTCCGGATAGCGCGGTGGTGGCTCAGGCCCGTGCTATAATGGCGAAGACCCCTGATCCGTTGCGCCGCGCCGCGTTGGCGACCCAGCTCGTGCAGGACGAGGTGAGTTATCTTCTCAATGGCCTCGATGGGGGGAATTACCTGCCGCAGGATGCCGAGGAAACCTGGGCGAAGCGCTATGGCGATTGCAAGGCAAAGTCGGTGCTTCTGCATGCGCTGCTAGCGGAAATGGGCATCCAGTCGCAGACCGTGTTAGTGCAGACTCGCGGTGGTGACGCGATACTCGAACTGCTGCCGGTGCCGGGCAACTTCGATCACATGATCGTGCGCGCGCAGATTGACGGACAGGATTACTGGCTGGACGGGACGAGCGCGGCCACGCGTCTGGCGAACGTCGGATGGGTTCCGCCTTTTTATTATGCATTGCCTCTGAGCGCGGAAGGCTCCGACCTTGTCCAAATGTCCCAGCGTGAGCAGACATCGCCCAATCTGGTGATGAATGTTGTCACAGACTACACGGCAGGTATCGACCTGCCGGCCCTTTATACGCTGGAAATGGAATTCTACGGCCCTCAAGGTGCCGGCTTCCGCAAGCTGGTTGACGAGGGTGACGAGGACTCGCTGCGCGAGATCGCCAAAAGCTTCGCACAGGGTCAGGATGGAAGCGCAGTAAGTTCCGTCAGCGTAGACTACGATGAAGAGAAAGCGATCGGAACCCTGCGCGTTACCGGCATAACTTCGTCCGACTTCGAATGGAAGGATGGGCGCTTGGTGCTCGATGCAGACCTCAAGCCCGACGACGCCTTCAATGCGAGCCGCGCCAAACCCGAATGGCGCGATATTCCCGTCGCCACTAGCGGACCTCTCCGGAATCACATTATCGGAGAGATGATTCTTCCCGTTGGAATGGATGGATTCGTCTTCGAAGGTCCGGATAATATCGAGGCCCGTTACGCCAATACTCGCGTAATAGGGGTCAACTCGCTCAAAGGTAACCGCTTTTCAGGCGAGGTCGAAGTAGTCCAGCAATTGGGGGAGATCGGCGCCGACAAACTGCCTGAAGTGAAACGTCAGGTACGCCGCCTTGCGAGCGAGGAGAGCAGGCTTCTTGCGCCTGAAGACATGGTCTGGCGCTGGCAGCTGGACCGCAGGGAACTCGACAAGCGAAGCGAGCCCATCCTCGCAGCTTATGAAGCCGCGATCGATTTCGCCGAAGAGGATGATTACGGTCCTCTCGGCGAACGGGCAGGCTTCCTGCACGACATTTACCGCTTCGAAGACGCTCTTCGGGACCTGGACAGGCTGGTGGAAGAGGATACTTCGGCATGGGTTTTGCAATGGCGTTCGAACGTGCTTCATTCGCTGGGCCGGACCGACGAATCGATTGCGGACCTGCAGCGTGCCTACGATCTCGAACCAGATACCGACATCGCACTTACCCTTGGCGAGCGTCTGGCATATGCCGGGCGAGCGAACGACGCGATCGAACTGCTCGAAAGCCTGCCGGTTTCCGAGGAGGACAGCGCCTATTTTGCTGGCACCTATGCGACCGTGACTGGCCTATCGGGCGATGTCCCCGGTGGGCTCGCGATCATGGCGGAAGAGTTGGCCGACAAGTCGCTGAACGAGACCGCGCTGAACAGCGATTGCTGGTATCGCGGACTTTTCGACACCGGGCTCGATGGCGCACTGGAAGTTTGCACGCGTGCGATCGAGCGCGCGTCGAACAGTGCGCCCATGCTCGATAGCCGGGCGATGGTGCATTACCGCATGGGCAATTTCGATGCGGCTATCGAAGATCTCAACCGCGCACTCGAGCTCAATCCTGGTCTCGCAGCCTCGCTCTACATGCGCGGAATTATTCGGATGGAACAGGCGGACCGCGCGGGCCGCGACGACATTGCAACCGCGCTTCGCATGGCACCGGAGCTGGAGGCGCAATACGCCCGGCACGGATTGAATGTGGATTGAACTAGATCAGTCCCTTGGTCCGAAGGGATACGTGCGTTCCGCGTCCCACGATGACGTGATAGTGGACGGTCACGTTGAGTAGCCGCCCAGCTTCCGCGATGCGGTTGGTGATCTGGATATCCCCCCGGCTGGGCTCCGGATCGCCGCTGGGGTGGTTGTGGACGAGGATAAGCGCGCTGGCCCCTACATCGAAGGCGCGGCAGATGAATTCTCGCGGGTGAATCGCAGCCTCACCGATGGAGCCCTCTGCAGCGAGGTGGTCGTCGATCGACCGGTTTCGCGTATCGAGATAAAGCACACGGACGCGCTCGTGCTTCAATTCCCCACGTCAATGGCGAGGTAATCAAGCAATGCCTGCCAGCTTCCCAGCACCGGTTGCTGTTGCACCGATCCACGTGCCATTCTCCGGGCAGCAAGCGAGACCGCATGGAGAGATGCGGAACTCGCTTCCCCCATTCCTTTGACCTGTGCCAGGGCGCCTGGAGCCCCATTGAGAACACTCGAAAAAGAACCGCACTGGTCAATCAGATTCCTGGTCAGAGGCTTCGTATTGCCCTGCCTGATGGCGGCGAAGAGAAGAAATTCTAGCAGCTCGTAGTCTGCCAGTGCTTCGGCCCCCCCCAGTCAAAGCTGTACGCTGGCGTGCACGATGGCTACCCCAGCGGGAGTGCCGCCTTTTTCTCCACCTCCGGCAACCTTTTTCCTCCCCCAGCCGTTTCAACGCGTTGCATTGCCTTTGCGCCGCGATGCGCGCAAGTGCGGGGTTCGATGGAAGGGTCAGAAGGCCAATATGTGAGCGGTAGACCACGCTGGCGCAAGAAGCGCTGGCAGGTGCCTGCGTTCGTCGCTTCGATGCTGGTGGTGATGGCCGGACTGGCATGGATGAACCGCTTCGCCATTGCCGACGATTTCGTTGCCGATCAGCTGGAAACTTACGACCTGCCGGCCACCTTTCAAATCGAGCGGGTGGGTGGGCAGACGCAGGTGATCTCGGATCTCGTGATCGGCGATTCTCACGCCCCGGACTTCACGGCAGAGCGCGTTATCGTCCGGCTCAAACATCGCTTCGGGCTGCCAGAGGTCGGCGGAATAACTCTCGTCGAACCCCGCCTCTTCGGCCGATATGTCGATGGGCGGCTCAGCTTCGGATCGCTAGACCGGCTGATCTTCCGAGACACCAGCGAACCTCCAGGACTGCCCGATACCGAAGTGGCAATCCGGGATGGTCGCGGCCTGCTGGAAACCGAATACGGTCCGATAGGCGTGAAGCTGGTGGGACAGGGAAACGTCGCAGATGGCTTCGGCGGGATTTTCGCCGCCACTGCCCCGGCGCTGGCAATCGACGGATGCGAAGCCGCAGATGTGACGATCTTCGGACAAGTAACTTCCCGGGGCGGGGAGCCCAGCTTCGCAGGTCCCCTGCGCTTGGCTTCGCTGGGATGTGCCGAGAATGAGCTTTCGGTTTCCGATCTGGTAGCCGAACTCGATGTTACCGCCGACAAAGATCTTTCGCAGCCAAAGATAGAAGCCCGCATTGCGACCGATGATGTTCTTCTGGCCACGAACAGAGCACAATCGGTTTCGGGCACGCTCCGGGCACAGTTGAACGGCGGATCGATGACTTCGCGTTACACCGTAGCGGCGCGTGGGGTCGAAACACCTCATGCGCTTGCCGCGCTCATGACGATCGAAGGCACGCTGCGCTCGCGCGACAATTTCGCGCGTATTGAACTGGAAGGCGATGTCGAAGGCAATGGCTTGCGATTGGGTCCTGTCTCCATCGGTTCGATAGAAAGCCTGGCAAATTCGGCTGACGGGACCCTCCTGAACCCGATCGCCCGCCGCATCTCTGCGGCCTTGCAGGCAGAGACGCGCGGAAGTGCGCTGGCGGCCGACTTGCTGTTCCGGAGCTCGAACGAGGGCTATTCCTTATCTGTACCGCAGGCGGAAGTGACAGGCGGCAGCGGCAATCGAATTCTGTCACTTTCCCGATTCGAAATTGCCTCCCGAGAAGAAGAACCCGCGAGGGTCTTCGGGAATATCGCTACGGGAGGGCCCAACCTTCCGCGGATTAACGGGCGCATGGAACGCGCAGAAGACGGCAGTTCAGTATTCAGGTTGAGCATGGTGACCTACGAAGCCGGGCGCTCGCAACTGGCCATACCTGGCATGACGATAGTGCAGGGCGATTCCGGCGCTCTCGGTTTTTCCGGCACGATTGAAGCGAGCGGTCCACTCCCCGGAGGTGCAGTTGACCGGTTGTCCTTGCCCATCAATGGCAGGTGGGAGTCGGGCGGCGATCTGGTGCTGTGGCAAGAATGCACCGAATTTGCGTTCCGCCGACTCGCATTAGCCGAACTCAATCTGACTGGACCGGGCCTTACCCTATGTCCACCTCCCGGAGAGCCCATGCTGCGATTCGGCAAAGGCGGCCTGAAATTCGCGGCAGGTGCACCAGCGCTCGACCTCAACGGCTCGCTCGGCGAAACTCCGATCCGTCTCGCGAGCGGACCGGTGGGTTTCGCCTATCCCGGCACGCTCCGTGCACAAAATCTGGATGTCTCGCTCGGCCCCGTCGATACCGCGAGCCGATTCCTCATTTCCGATCTGTCCGCCAACATAGGGGACAACATCGCCGGAACGTTCAGCGATGCTGAAATCGCGCTTGCCGCCGTGCCGATGACCTTGGAGGATACGTCCGGCAATTGGGACTACACCGACGGCACCCTTAGCATTGGCGATGCGACTTTCCGTCTCCGCGACAGGGAAGAGCCGGACAGGTTCGAGCCGTTGATCGCGCGAGACGCTTCGCTTTCCCTGCTAGACAACATGATTACCGTCGCCGCCGCGTTGCGCAATCCGCGGACGGACCGGATCGTGACCCTGGTGGACATCCGCCATGATCTCGCGTCTGGCGAAGGCTATGCAGATCTGAATGTCGAAGGCCTCACCTTCGACGACCAGCTTCAACCCGTAGATGTCAGCGGACTTGCGCTCGGGGTGATCGCCAATGCGGAAGGTGTGATCACGGGAAAGGGCCGGATCGATTGGTCACCGATTGGTGAAGTGACCAGCACCGGAACATTCTCCTCCGACGACCTCGATTTTGCAGCGGCTTTCGGTCCTGTTCAGGGGGCGAGCGGAACGATCGAATTCACGGATTTGCTCGGCCTAACGACTGCCCCCAACCAGCGAATTCGTGTCGCTTCGGTCAATCCGGGCGTCGAGGTGCTAGAAGGCGAGGTCGAATTCAGCCTGCAGAACGGGGAAGTGTTGTCCGTGTCCGGTGGCAGCTGGCCGTTCATGGGCGGTCAGCTGATTCTGCGCGAGGTCGATCTCAACCTCGGCGTCAGCGAAGAGCGCGCCTACATTTTCGAGATTGTCGGACTGGATGCCGCTCAGTTCATCGCGCAAATGGAACTGGAGAATATTTCCGCGACCGGAACCTTCGATGGCACCGTGCCGATTATCTTCAATGCTGCCGGCAACGGGCGAATAGAGGAGGGAGTCTTGCTATCGCGCGAACCCGGTGGAAATATATCCTATGTCGGAGAACTGACTTACGAAGACCTGTCGGCGATTGCCAATTTTGCCTTCGATGCGCTCCGAAGTCTCGACTATTCCCAGATGCGGGTCGTGATGAACGGTCCGCTGACGGGGGAAATCGTCACTCAGGTGCACTTCGACGGGGTACGACAGGGCGAAGATGCAGAAACCAATTTCATCACTCGCCAGCTGGCCAGACTGCCCATTCAATTCCGGATCAATATCCGTGCGCAATTCTACCAGCTCATCACTTCTGTAAAATCGATGTATGATCCAGCCTCGGTCCGCGATCCGCGTGACCTCGGCTTGCTGAGTGACGACGGGAAACGCCTTCTCCGCCGCTCCATCACTGGTGAAGAAGTCGAGCCAGAAATCGAACCGGACGATATGATGCCGGATGAATCCACCATTCAGGATCAGGAAAGCGAGTAGCCGCTATGTTAACCCGCGAATTGACCGACCGTGAGGGCCGTGCGAGAACCCACAGGATGCGGGGGACGGCAGGCATGAATGGTCTGAAGATTTCGGCGGTGGCCGTCTTGGCTTCGTTCGCGTTATCCGGTTGTGTCACCGTGGAAGCACCGACAGAACCGATCGTGATCGAGCTCAACGTCAACATCCGTCAAGAAGTAATTTACCGCCTAGCAGAGGATGCGGGCAATACGATCGAAGAGAATGCGGATATTTTTTGATGGGTGATTTCATGACCAAGCGATTTACCAGGGCAGCCCTGTTGGGTGCCGCATTTGCGGTAGCAATCGGCGGTATCATGGCGCCAGCTTCCGCCCAGCGCAATCCGGCCTATGCCTCCGCCCGTGCAGCGGGCCAGGTCGGCGAAAAAATGGACGGATATATCGGTATCGTTGGTGCCGAGACCGCCGAGCTTCGCCGCATCGTCAACGACATCAACATCAAGCGCCGCGCGGTTTATTCTCAGCGTGCACAGGCAAACAATGCCACTCTGGAAGAATACGCGCTCACCGCCGGCTGCCAGGCGATACTCGCCACGTCTCCCGGCGAGAAATATCAGGCACCTGACGGTAGCTGGCAGACACGGACCAGCGCTCCGCCGATGCGCGATTCCCGCTGCCCCTGAGCGGGATAATTCATAAGCGAATATGAAAGCCTCTCCCCCGGCTGGCGTCGGGAGGAGGCTTTTTTGCAACGCAAAGGTGGCTTTTGGGCGCCGCTTCATGTTGACTCGCTTATGGGCCCCTTCTAAGGGGGCGGCGCCCTTGGCGAGCAAGTCCCTGCGCGTGCCGCGCAACCCCCTATTAAGGAGCAAGGCATGAGCGAAGACGAGCCCGCACGGAAACCCATCGAGGAGGATGCGCGGATCGACGCGCTGGAAAAGCGGTTAAGTGCCGCCCAGCAGCGCGAAGAGCAGCGCAATCTCAAGACCGGTTCCGGGGCCGATGCGAATTATCGCAGCGGCAACCGCGTTCTGGCAGATTTGCTCGGTGGGCTTCTTGGAGGTTCGGTCATCGGTTATGCCATAGGCTATTTCACCGATACCAATCCCTGGGGTCTGTTGGTTGGCCTGTTCCTCGGAATAGTGGTCGCCTTCAGGAACATTATCCGCGCGGCAAATCGAGGCCCTGAAAATTGATCCTTCACCGGGATTTCAGGGCCTTCGTTACAGGATTTAGGGACTAGACAGACGTGGCAGCCGAACAGGCCAAAGTCGATCCGATGTACCAGTTCACCATCGAACCGCTCGGCGGTTCCGGTGGGTGGGAGCTCGCCGGCTACAACATCGCTTTCACCAATAGTGCGTTGTGGATGCTCATCACCACGGTGGTGCTCTTCCTCTTTGTGCTTGGCGGGATGAAGCGTGACCTGGTGCCCGGCCGGTGGCAGATGACGGTGGAGACCTTTACCGGCTTCATCGATAATATGCTCGAAGCGAACATCGGCAAGGCAGGGCGCAAATACGTGCCCTATGTTTTCAGCTTGTTCATGTTCATCCTCTTCGCAAATATTCTCGGCCTCCTGCCTCTGGGCGTGATCGGCCTGCATCCGTTTACCTTCACCAGCCACTTTACCGTGACAGGTGTGCTCGCGATCATCAGCTTCTCGATCGTGCTGATCGTCGGTTTCTGGCGCCACGGACTGCATTTCTTCAGTCTATTCGTACCGCACGGCACGCCGCTGCCGATGGTGCCTGTGATCGCGCCGATCGAGTTCATATCGTTCATGGTGCGCCCGTTCAGCCTCGGCCTGCGTCTCTTCGTCGCCATGATGG
>CAYPGL010000050.1:0-8648 GCA_964410035.1 uncultured Qipengyuania sp.
AACCATCGCCGCCATGCGCAAGGACGTGACTGCCAAATGTTACGGCGGCGACATCAGCCGCAAGAAAAAGCTGCTGGAAAAGCAGAAGAAGGGCAAGGCCCGGATGCGCGAGTATGGTAACGTGTCCATCCCGCAGGAAGCCTTCATCGCCGCGCTGCGTATGGGCGAGGAATAATCCTCCGCCCGCTCGGCCCGATATCCAGCCGGTTCAATGCCGGCCAACCAGAAACGACATGACCGAATATGCCTTCATTCAAGCAACCTACCTACGAAGAACGCCAGGCACTTGCCGAAAAAGCCCGTGAAAAGGCGCTGAAGAAACTCGCCGACAAGCCCAAGATGGACGAAGCGACCATCGCCAAGCGCAAGGCCGCGCAGGAAGCCCGCGAAGCCGCCGCGAAGGAAAAGAGCGCCGCCAAGCGCGAAGCCATCGCGCAGGCCAAGGCCGAGAAGGCTGCCGCAGCCGAAGCCGCCGCCGCCGCCGCGGCCGTGCCCGAACCGACCGAGGAAGAACTGAAGGCCGCGCGCGATGCGAAATATGCCGCGCGCAAGAAGCGCAAGAAGAAGGGCTGAGGCCTAGACGGTTTCGACAGGAGCGTACGCAGGCAAAAACCGATAACTCTGCTCAAAGGCTTCAACTAAATTAGTTGGCAGCCATTCGATCTCGGAATTTTGCAAATCGAGTTTTGGTAAATACCGCTCCAAAGCTCTTATCTCACATGTGGTCAAAACTGGTGTCTTAATTGTGAACAGTTCACTTCTGCCTCGAATGAAGTTTAAATCATCTACATCCAGCTGTCCCAATTCTTTGCTCATATTGTCGTTCAGGACTAACCAACCTATTGTGGCCATCGGAGCGCCGTCGCGACAGCGGAAATAGCAGACCTGCTTAAGACGGCGCGCCTTTTGTTTCGACCCTACTTGGTCTTCTTTGCGAATGGCTGATCCAATTGCCGAGTTGAATGTGTTTCTTACGAATTCTGAAAGTTTTGCCCCAACGAAATCTTTCCACTAAGCGTCATCCGACACGTAATTTGGGAAGCTGTCTTAATGCCGCTGGAGCGCAACCTCCCGCGCATCGCGTCGATTTTGAAAGTCATCCGTAAAGGTCAGAGCGATAAAGGAACCAGGGAGCAACTTTGCAGCGACACCGGATAAGTCGGTTAGCATGCCGCCGTTGGGGAGATCGTCATAATCCAGCCAAACCAAAGACGGCTTATTACGCAGCCCCGGTAACTCGGTGTGCCGCGCATGCGTCCACATCGCCTCGACGATAGCGTTGCTAATTACGCGACGTTCTGCCTCGGCATGGGAGCGGCAGGGGGGTCGCCAGCGCGGCGCTGGGGATAGCCGGCGATTTCAAGATCGTCCGCGTGGCATTGACGGTCACGGCCTAGTCGCTTGGCTTCGTAGAGCGCGTCGTCCGCCTGCTTGTAGAGGGTGCGCCAGGCACGGTCATCTTCCAGCGTGCCTTCCGCGACGCCGATGCTGACGGTCACCTGCCCGCCGTGCGGCATGGCAGTATCGCGGATCTCGGAGAGCAGTTGCGCTGCCTTGTCTACGGGAAGCGCTTCCGGCGTGCCGAGTAGAGCGAATTCCTCGCCGCCAAGCCGGGCGGAACTGACATTGTTGCCAGCGTGGACATCGATTATCCGCGCCACTTCCTGCAGAACGCTGTCCCCGACGTCGTGGCCGTGGCTGTCGTTGACTGCCTTGAAGCGGTCGATATCGATCAGCAACAGGCGCGACTTGCCGCCATCGCTGCCGAGTGCCTCTGCAAAGTCGAGCAGGGCACGGCGATTGAGCAATCCTGTAAGAGGATCGGTCAGCGCAAGCGTCTGGCTCTTGCGTTTGAGCAGCAGCAATTCGACCACATGCTGGTGATGGACGTTGATCATCCGCCACTGGAATATGCCCGCCAGTGTCAGGCTGACCGCGGCCGCCATGTCCAAAGTGGAGCCGGTGAAAAACAGCAGGGCGGCAATCGGGACGATGTCGATCAGCAGATGCATTGCCGCTGCTGCGCGAATGCTGGCAACGCAATAGGCCGTAGCGAGCGCACCCATGACGAGGATGACGGGGAAATGCAGCCGTTCCGTACCCTCGGCCCCCAGCCAGCTTGAAATGGCCCAGGTGGTGGAAATCAGGGCACCGATCAGCGATGAAATCGAACTCTGGACGATAAACCGTTCGGCGCGCCATGGTTTGGTTTCGAACTGGTTGTCCTTGCGCAGGCTGAATATCCCGGAAAGACAATAGAGCGCCATTGCGGCGGGCAGGACCCAGCGCACGAACCAGCCGGCGCTAGCAGGTGTCACCAGAACCGCCACGGGCGTCGTCATGAGCAGCGCGACGAAAAGCCAACGCGCCTGTTTCTGGACCTGCGAAGCGGTCGCCACCATGTAATCCACGCGCACATCATGCGCCAGATCAGGTATCGCGATGTCGCGCAGGAAGTCGCTGACCTTGGTCATGAATTTTTACTAGGACCCCAACGCCTAAATAACCCTTAAACTGCGGCAATTCAGGCAATTTCTCCAAATCTCCTAAGCGCAGAATTAACCATTGTCGATATAGCCCGCCGATGACTTCAACCGATACGGACTATATTTCGATGGCTCAGCAGGCTCCGGCGCATCCGACACTTCCGCAGAACGACAGCCCTGAACAGCGTGAAGCCCGCGAGACCCAGTTGGCGGTGAGCCAATCGGAATACGAATGGACGGACAGCGTTCCTGCAGTGGAGGGCGTGCCCGTGGTGAAGTCCCTTCCAAGGAGCGAGGGACCCTCACTCGAGTGGTGGATCGAGCTTGTCGGGATCGTGCTGGAACTGTCCAAAAACCAGGTCGCGGTCGAAGCATCACTCATCGAACAGGGGTTTTCCGAGCTCGAGGGAGCACTGCTCGATGCCGACCGGGCGGTTATCGCTGCAGTAGAAAAGGACGTTGCTTCGCTTGAGGCCAGGATTGCCGGAGATATCCTCGGCAAGAAAGGCCTTGTTGCAATTGCGGAGGATGCCGTCCAACTCGTGGAAGCGGACACTGCCATCGCCGATCTCAAGAACCATGCGACGAAGCTGCAGGGCATCATCGAACTGCGCGGTGCCACCAAGGCTGCCTTGGGCACCGACCGGCCGCGCACGCTCCAGAACTATTTCGACATCTTCAAGACGATCGAAGTGCCGCCTATCGCCTATACCTTCCAGGAGGATGCCGAATTCGCCGAACTGCGTGTGGCGGGGCCGAACAGTGTCCTGATCGAGGCTGCAGGCGAACTTCCTCGGAATTGCGCAGTCACCCCGGAGCAATACGCTGCAGTCGTGCCGGGCGACACGCTCGATGCCGCACTTTCACAGGGCAGGTTGTTCCAGTGCGACTATTCCCCGCTATCGATAATCGAGCCGGGTGAGTGGGACGGTATTGCCAAGTATCTGACCTGCCCGGTTGCGCTGTTCGCGGTCCCGCCGAGCGCGGACAGTCTTGTTCCGGTAGCGATCAATTGCGATCCTTCCAACGCTGCAAGCCCGGTGATGACGCCCAGCCTCGCCAGCGAAAATGAATGGGGCTGGGAAATGGCCAAGCTCGTCGTGCAGGCGGCGGACGGCAATTACCATGAACTGTTTGCACATCTCGCGCGCACTCACCTCGTAATCGAGGCGATTGCCGTGGCGACCCACCGCCATCTTGCTGAGGCGCACCCGGTCCATGCGCTGCTGGTGCGTCATTTCGAAGGCACGATGTTCATCAACGAGGCGGCCGCAACCAGCCTCATTACGTCCGGTGGACCGATCGATCACATCTTCGCCGGCGCCATCCAGAGCAGCCAGAAGACCGCCGTGCATGCCCGGCTGAGCTTCGACTTCGGCAAGGGAATGTTGCCCAAGGATATCGAGGCGCGCGGCGTCGGTGCGAATTCCGCGCTCGGACATTATCCCTATCGCGACGATGGCCTGCTGGTGTGGAACGCCATCGAGACCTGGGTCGGTGAGTATGTACGGACCTACTATTCATCCGCGCACGACGTTGCCGGGGACGCCGAGCTGAAGGCTTGGGCCGACGCCATCGCCGGCAGCGGCAAGCTCAAGGGGTTTGTTGCACCGACCAGGATAGATGATCTGGTGGACATCTGCACCATGACCATCTTCACCGCCAGCGCGCAGCATGCCTCGGTCAATTTCCCGCAGAAGGCGATCATGGAATTCGCCCCGGCCGTAACCGGAGCGATCTGGCAACAGGCGCCGGATACGCAGCTTGGAAATACGAAGGGCGACTGGCTGGCGATGATGCCGCCCGAAACGCTGGCACTGGAGCAGCTCAAGGTGCTCTATCTGTTGGGTTCGCTCTATTACCGGCCGCTCGGCACGTATCTCTCGCCGCAGTTTCCTTACCCGCAGTGGTTTCAGGATCCGCAGATCGTGGGCGAGGGCGGACCGCTGGCGCGGTTCCAGGCGGCGCTTGCCGATGTCGAGCAACAAATCTTCGCCCGCAATGCGCAGCGCAGGCGGCCCTACACATTCCTGCTGCCAAGCCTGATACCGAGCAGCACGAATATCTGATCGGTTGATTGCTAACCGAATTGGTCCCGTTCGTATTCCAGGACGGCCTCGATGCCCCGCTCGGCATGCAGCTATGTCGCAGCCCGTTGCCATCATGCCGACGTGCTGGGAATATTCATCCTCCTGCATGGGCTCATCGAATTGCGCTTCCACAACGAGCGTGACGAGGCAATTGCCGTCACCCCGATCCTCGATGGTGTAACGCTCCGCCGACCATTGCAAACGCCCCTGCTGCGGGCGAGGATCGCAGCGGTAGCCATGGTTTGACGGGGCGGTGGCGTCGGTCACCGAAAGGACGAACTCGGCATCCGGCAGCTGTTTCATGATCAGGATGAAAGTATCGGGCGCGCCTTCGCGTCGCTCCACGCTATGGCCCATCTGGCGCTTGGCATTGCGCCGATCGGCGAAGTCGACGAGGGCGTATATCTCGCTGGCAGGCGCTTCGATCTCCGTTTCGAAGTCGAACGTCACCGGCCCCTCGGGCGCCATCTTCGGTTTGAACCAATCAAACATTACGCCGACTCCGCTAGCCTCTATTCAGAGGCTTCTGCGCGGAGCCGGGTAAACCAACGGTTACGGCCTCGTCTGGCCTTCGCCGTGGACGAGATATTTGAAGCTGCAGAGCTGCTCCAGCCCGACGGGGCCGCGGGCGTGCATCTTGCCGGTGGCGATGCCGATCTCGGCGCCCATGCCGAACTCACCGCCATCGGCGAACTGCGTGCTGGCATTGCGCATGACGATGGCGCTGTCGATGGTGGTCATGAAGCGGCGAGCCGCCTCGTCGTCCTCGGTCATGATCGCGTCGGTATGGTGGGAAGAGTGGGTGTCGACCCAGTTGATCGCCTCGTCGAGTCCGCCGACCACCTTCACCGATGCGATGGGCTCGAGATATTCGGTGTTCCAGTCGGCTTCGGTCGCGGGCGTGATGCTGGAATCGATCGCCACCGCTTCCTCGTCTCCCCGCAATTCGCAGTCGCCGTCCATGATCTTGGTGAGGCGCGGGATGAAGTCCTTTGCGACCGAGCGGTCGACGACGATGCTCTCCGTAGCCCCGCACACGCCGGTACGGCGCAGCTTGGCATTGCGGATGACTTCGGCTGCCTTGTCCAGATCGGCCGCCTCGTGGACGTAGCTGTGGCAGTTCCCGTCGAGGTGGAGGAGGGTGGGCACGCTCGCCTGGTCGCGCACCAGTTCGACCAGGCCCCGGCCACCGCGCGGGATGACGAGGTCGACGAACTCATCCGCCTTGAGCAGCGCTGCAACGGCGGCGCGGTCGGTCGTGCCGACGGTCTGTACGGCATCCTCGGGGAGGCCTGCGACCTTGAGACCCTTGCGCATGCATTCGACGATCACGCGGGTAGAGTGGCGGCTTTCGCTGCCGCCGCGCAGGATCACGGCGTTACCGCTCTTGAGGCACAGCGCGCTGGCATCGGCGCCCACGTTGGGGCGGCTTTCGTAGATCATACCGATCACGCCGATGGGTACGGCGACGCGTTGTATCGAAAGGCCATTGGGCCGTTCGAAAGTCGCCAGCTCGCGGCCGACGGGATCGGGGAGTTCGGCGATCTCTTCGAGTGCCGAGGCCATGCCTCCGATGCGCTCTTCGGTTAACTGGAGGCGGTCGATGAAGCTATCGGGCTTCTTGCCCTCGACGCTCTTCACGTCTTCGGCATTGGCTTCGAGCAATTCGGGCGTTGCCGCGCGCAGGGCCTTGGCCGCTTCGCGAAGGGCCGTATTCTTGGCCTCGGTGCTGGCTGAAAGCAGGCCCCGTGCCGCCTTGCGGGCGTTCTGGCCGAGCGTGGTAATGTGGATTTGCGGGTCTAGGGTCTGGTCGTTCATGGGTTCTCTCTTGTTTTTGTGATGGGCTGGAGGCGCTTGGGGTTCAGCGCAGCTCGACTGCCCGGTCGTAGGCTGCCTGCAGTGTAGCATGCAGGCGGTCGGATAGGCCATTGTCGCCGTTCAGCGCATTCAGGCCCGCAGCGGTGGTACCACCTTTGCTGGTCACCGAATTGCGAAGGTCCTCGAGGCTTGCCGCACCGGGTTCGCTGGCCATAGCAATCGCGCCGCCAATGGTACCGAGAACCATTTCACGCGCCTCTTCCTCGTCGAACCCGTGTGCCATGGCGGCTTCAGCATATGCGCGGGCGATTTCGAAAACATAACCGGGGCCCGAACCGGCGACGGCGGTCACCCGGTCGAGCTTTTCTTCACTGTCGACGCTGATGGTGGTGCCCGCACGGCTCATGAAACCTTCGGCGTGCTTCATGTGATTGTCTGTCGCATGGGGGCCCGGGCAAAGGCCGATCACGCCGCGACCGATCGCTGCGGGGAGATTGGGCATGGTTCGCACGACGGCAACATTGCCCATGAGTTTCGAGAGGCGAGGGGCGGAATATCCCGCGGCGATCGATAGGACATATCCGTCGTCCGCCAGATTCTCCGCATAGTCGGGCAGGACTTCATCGATCAGCTGCGGCTTGACGGCAGCGACAATGCAGTCGAAACTTTCGGACGCGATCTCGCTGCGCTCGCGGACCAGCTTCACGCTATCCGGCAGATCGCTGGCCATGGGATCGACGACGGTGATGGATTCGTCTCCGTTCACCCATTGCGAAAGTAAAGCGGAGCCCATCTTTCCGCAGCCGACAATAAGAATAGAGTTTACGATTTTTGAATTCCGTTTCCGCGCTTCAGGCGCTTTGTGTAATTCTTGTTTTAGTTATAATTTAAAACTATCGAATGCGTAAGTCTTGGATGTTTTTTGGATCTTTTCTATAAAAGACTTCCGAACACAATAATTTGAAAAATCCGGTTGTGCACTGCACCATCTCTATCTACATAGTATCCCAGAAATTTCAAGGTAGGCACATATTCAGTATATGACCAAGAAGCGTAATATTGTTGTCAAGATCGGTTCGGCCCTCCTCGCCAACCAGGAAATGCTGACTCCGCGTTACGGTTTCCTCCAGCGCCTCCTCGAAGACGTTGCGAATTTGCGCGCAGAGGGGAACGACGTGATCCTTTGTTCATCCGGATCGGTCGCGCTCGGCCTGCGCATCATCGGTGAAACGCCCGAAAGCGCAGGAATATCCGACAAACAGGCGGCGGCCGCATGCGGGATGCCTCTGTTGCTCAATGCTTACAAACAGGTAGGCCATGAATTCGGATTCGAAATTGCGCAGGTCCTGCTGACCCTCGGCGATTTCGAGGATCACCGCCGCTTCCTCAACACGCGCAACACTGTGCACCGTCTTCTCGAAGCGAACGTGATCCCTATCGTGAACGAGAACGACACGATCACTACGGAAGAAATCCGCGTCGGCGACAATGACCGGCTAGCCGCCAAGGTCGCCCAGATGGTCGGCGCAACGGACTTCATCATCCTGACCGGCGTCGACGGCCTTTACGATCGCAACCCCGACGATCCCGAAGCCAAGTTCATTCCCGAAGTGACGGAGGTCGCTCCCTATATGGCGGCCACGAAGGGCAAGAGCACGCTCGGCACGGGAGGGATGGAGACCAAGCTTCAGGCCGCCAATATGGCGCAGGAAGCTGGGGTCACCACCTGGATCGCCCAGGGCGAAGTCGATCGTCCGCTATCGACTGTGCTTGATGGAAGCCGCCGGGCAACCAAGGTCCTGCCGCATCCCAGTCCCCTCTCCGGCTGGGACAGCTGGATCGCCAACCGCCTGCAAATGGCAGGCAGCCTCGTGGTAGCGGAAGCGGTGGCGGATGCACTCGCCGAGGGTAAACGGCCGATCCGCCGAACCGACATAGTTTCGATGGATGGAGATTTCACCCGCGGTGATGTCCTCCACATTTATGACAGCAAAGGGATCGAACGCGCTCGAGGCCTGTCAGACTTCACTTCGGAAGAATTGCGTGTTTTGACCCACAATCCGGATACCGAGGCGGAGCAGTTGCTCGGCTACAAGACCCGCGGGGAAATCGTACGGAGCAACAATCTCGTCATGCTGGAAACGCGTCATCTCCTCTGGGACGCCCCCGGTGTGATCAACGAGTTATGAACCGGCGGGGAAAGCGGGCACAACTTCACTTGGCGTTCAGCGGAGCCGTGGCTATAGGCTCGGCC
>CAYPGL010000050.1:8658-9407 GCA_964410035.1 uncultured Qipengyuania sp.
TTCGCGTATCAGCCGCAAGCTCGCCCTCGGCGCACTCGCCGCAACCACTGCATTTTTTGCTGCTTGCGGTGGCGGGACTAACCAGCCGGAAGATACCGCCTATGTCGCACGCGATGTGGAAACGCTGTATTCTGAAGCCAAGCGGCAACTCGACCGCGGACGGCCGCAACTGGCGGCTGCCCTTTTCGACGAAGTCGAGCGTCAGCACCCCTATTCGCCATGGGCGCGCCGTGCGCAGCTGATGAGCGCGTTCAGCTATTATGTAGCCGCCGATTACAACAAGGCGACCGCTTCCGCGCAGCGTTTCCTCTCGATCCATCCTGGTAATCAGGACGCGCCTTACGCCTATTATCTGATCGCGCTCAGCTATTACGAGCAGATCAGCGACGTTCAGCGCGACCAGAAGGTGACCGAACAGGCGCTGACCGCCCTGCGTGAAGTCAATCGCCGTTTCCCGCAAACTGAGTATGCTTCGGATGCCCGCCTCAAAATCGATCTCGTTGAAGATCACCTTGCCGGCAAGGAAATGGAGATCGGGCGTTACTACCAGCGGTCGGGCAAATGGATTGCCGCGCAGATCCGTTTTCAGAACGTGGTCGATACGTACCAGACCACCAGCCACGCGCCCGAGGCCCTCTATCGCCTCGTGGAAAGCAGCCTGGCGCTGGGTATCCGGCCCGAAGCTGTGAAATACGCCGCCGTGCTGGGTGCCAACTATCCGGGCAACGAATGGTACGAAAAGGCTTACG
>CAYPGL010000051.1:0-253 GCA_964410035.1 uncultured Qipengyuania sp.
AAACGTTCGAATGAGACTATGACACAATATCGTTTCGTGACTCGCAATCGTGCGGGGAAATGGTACGCCACACTCGCCGACGCACAGCATCAGGCTAATCGTATTGGAGCAGGTTTCACCGACGCTGTGGGACGGTTCATTGCCTATCGCGGGACCGTTCTGGAAATGCGCGAGATGCCGGCGGCCTGAGGGGTGTCAGCGCTGATGAGCTATTTTCAGCGCATAGAACACCATGGCCATGATGGCGGCCGTG
>CAYPGL010000051.1:263-9369 GCA_964410035.1 uncultured Qipengyuania sp.
TGCGTACCAGACGATGACGCCGATGCCTGGGAGCGTGATGAGCGTGCCCCAGAACCAATAAGGCAGGAAAAGCGCTTGTGCGATGTGCTCCGTATCGGACATCTGGAGCCGCCCCTCCATGTATCCGCCCCTGCTGAAGAGATAGCCAAAATCGCGGTAGATCGAAACGCAGCCCTGGACGCCGAGGAACTGCACGGCGAAACGACGAAGGGCTTGTTTCCCATAGAATGCCAGCAGGAGGCTGGCACCGCCGAGCAGCGGAAGGACGAGCCAGCCAGTCATCGAGCGAACCCATATGAGGGTCGAACCGAGTAGTGCCGCGCCGAGCAGTACCAGCGCAGTCTGCGTTGCCCGATGCGTCCTTGAGGCAAGGATCAATAGGCACCCAGCCAAGGTAGGTCCAAGCAGACCCGCCGCGGCGATCATGGCCTGCGCGACACGCGAGGGATCGCCTTCAGCCAAATGGAGCGCGTAGCCAGATCCATCTTGAAAAATGACAAGCCGCTCGAATTCGTGGCCGAAGGCCATCGCGGCGAGGCCATGGCCCATTTCATGAAACCACGTCGCCAAAATACTGAATGGATAGAGCAGATACCCGCCGTAGGGCGAATGCCAAAGCAGGATAGACACGAAACCCAGTACAATGAGCAGGGTGATCTCCTGCCTTCCCGCTTGACTGGAATAGGACGGGGGACGTGTGCTCATGGCGCGATCTCCTCTCCAGCCCAATCAAAACAGCGCCCACTGTGCTCAGGCCCCAAAGTTGATAAGACACCGAGCAGCTTTTTGGCAGAATAATGTGGCGTGAACAGCTTGCCGTCCGGCACATTGCGACGGAATGGCTGACTGAGATTGGTCTCGACGGTGCCCGGGTGAAGAGCGACGCAGAAGGCATCAGGCTTCTTGCGCGCCAACTCCACCGACAGAGTCCGTACAATCATGTTCAGCGCGGCCTTGCTCGCGCGATAGGAGTACCAACCTCCCAGCCGATTGTCCGATATGCTGCCAACCCGTGCCGAAAGGGCTGCAAATCCTCCACATTCACCGTCGGGAAGCAATGGAAGGAAATGTTTTGCGACGAGAGCGGGACCGGTCGCGTTTATGGCAAAATTATGCGCGAGCTCTTCGGCGGAGAGATGTCGCCAGTCCTTTTCCGGTCCCTCGCCGCATGTATGGAGATAGCCGGTGGCAACGAGTATAAGATCCAGAGGGTCTTTCCCTTCCAGATGCTTCGCTGCGGAAGCGATGCTGGCCTCCTCGACAAGGTCCAGATATCGCTCGCCATCCTCCTTGCGTCCCAGCCGATGGACTTTTGCCCCGTTACATTCAAGCATGTCGGCCAATGCCGAACCTATGCCACCCGACGCACCGACAACCGCGACGTTACTCCAACTCATCAAAGCGACCCGCTGGACGAAACTACTGTGCCAAGCAGGATAAGCGATTTAAAGTGAATATTCGGAAACATTGAAGATCATATAGGCATCTTTTCCCGGAGGTAGGAATCGATCGCGGTCAGCATATCGTAACGCACCTTGCTATTGTCGAGACTGTGACCGGCATCTTCGAACTCGATGTATCGCGAATCTTTGCCGGCATCTTTCAAGCGGCCCTGCATGACGCGCGACTGATTGACGTCTACTGCCTGATCGAGATCGCCGTGGATAAGCAGGACAGGCGCCTCAAACTTCGCGATATTCTTCCCGGGGCTGCCGTCACGAACATGGGGTCCCTGGCCTATGAATGCATCGACGAGGCGGCCGGACGTGTACCGCATGGCTTCGCTGCGCAACTGCTCCAGATCAGTCACCGGGGCAATGGCCACCACAGCCTTATAGAGCTTCGAGTCCAGAACCTGCGACTGGAGCGCGGCATAGCCGCCATAGGACCAGCCCATCACGGCCATCCGATCGGGATCCGCTATACCCTGCGCGATAAGCCATTTGCCCGCGTCGTTTACGTCACCGACGGCGGTCTGCCAAGCTTGGAAGCCGTTCTTGCCAAACCATTCGCTGCCATATCCACTCGATCCGCGATAGTTCGGCTGAAGAACTGCATATCCTTTGGCTGCCAGATACTGCGCAAGCCAATCAAATCCCCATTCGTCACGCGAACTGGGCCCGCCATGGGGCAAGACGATCGCAGGAAGGCTTTTCCCAGCGCTTTCTACCGGCAGCGTAAGGTATCCGGGTATTTGAGTGCCATCGGCAGCTGGAAATGTGACGGACTTCATCTCGGCCAATGCGCGGCTGGCCATGTAGTCGCGGAGCGGCAGGAGCGGCTCAAGCTTGTTGGCCGCCCTGTCGAAGAGGTAAGTCTGGCCTGGATCGGTATCGCTGGATGCGATGATAACCAGCTTGTTTTCATCTGAACTCGCGCCACCGATTGTGATCAGCGGCTTTCCAGGAAGTGCCTCCTGAAGGGCATCCGCAAGTTTCTTGAGTTGCGGATCGAAATAAACATTGTGCCGCCGGTCGGTGGCGTAGCTGGCACCTACTACCCGGCGATCCCGGCCGATGCGGATCAGGCGATCGACGTCGGCATTTGCCTGCGCAAACAATAAGGTTGGCTCGCCATCTTCACGCAGGGGAATTGTGTAAAGCGCTTCGAAATCGTCATGCGTTGCAAAGGCATAGGCAACGTTGGCCGCGCTATCGATCGCCGCCGGATAGAGACCACGATAGGTCTGACTGTCGACCTCAACCTTCGACAGCAGGTTCCATGAACTCTTGCCGGGTTCGCGATAATAGAACAGCCGGCGGTTCGACATCATGCCGCCGCTTTCTTCGGGTTGCCGGATCTTGATTCGGACTTCACCGTTCGAATCGGCCAAGTAACCGATCGCATTAACGTCGGGCCGCTCGAGTTTCGTGCGGCGGCCATTCACGACATCGACCACATCTACACCAAGGCCTTCCTCGTCATTCGCAAGGCGCGTTCCGATCGTGACTTCCTTGATCCACTGGCGAGTCATCAGAATTTTGTCTTCCTCGCCATCGAGATCGAGGGCTATGACATCGCCTCCGTTCTGACGGAAGCCAAGAGCGCGCATGGCATCTCGCTGCGTGAGCAGCTGGGGATCCTTCCCATCATCACCGATTGCAAGCATTCTGGAATACCCCACCAATGTTCCTGCACTCGAAAGTACGCCAGCGACTTCGCAGACGAGGCGCTGTTCAGTCGCCCAATCGCAATCGGTGATATCGGCGCCTTTCTCGGTCAGTTGTGAAATGGCTTGGGGCTCGCCACCGGTCCTCAGATCTACCACATAGACAGCTTCGCCCGATGCGCCTGACGGGGCGATATAGGCAAGCTTGTTGCCGGATGGGGACAGGCTAATGTCCAGCACGGCTTCGCGCATGCCGAAAGCTGCTGCCGTATCATCCTGCTCCTGCGCATTGATAGCCTGCGATGTGCACAGACTCAGCACGGCAGTCGCCGCCATAAACACCGATTTCATTAAATGCTCCCCCCACGGGCAAACCCGTCACGATCAACCACCGCGATACTGGGGCGAATGAACCAATTAAGTCAAGGGTTTGCTATTTCGCGTAATCACTCCGGAAATTCGCCGCGAACTTTGCGAAGCATCCCTCGCCTATAGCGTCACGCATCGCCTGCATCAGCTGCTGGTAGAAGGCGATATTATGCTCGGTCATCAGCATTGCGCCGAGAATTTCCTGCGATTTGACCAAGTGATGCAGATAGGCCCGGCTGTAGGTATCGCAGGTATCGCATGAACAACGGGAATCGAGCGGCTCCTGATCTTCCGCAAACTTCGCATTACGCAGGTTCAGCGGGCCGCTCCAGGTAAACGCCTGTCCGTTGCGGCCCGATCGGCTGGGCAGTACGCAATCGAACATATCGACGCCGCGCTCCACCGCGCCCACGAGATCGTCGGGCTTTCCCACGCCCATCAGGTAGCGCGGTCGATCTTCCGGCAACTGGCTGGGAGCGAAGTCGAGTGTGGCGAACATTGCCTCCTGCCCCTCGCCCACCGCGAGACCGCCGATTGCATAGCCATCGAAGCCCACCTCGGTCAGCTTTTCGGCACTAATCTTGCGAAGATCCTCGTCGAGCGCGCCTTGCTGGATACCGAACAGGGCCGATCGCGCGGCATATTCGCCGTCCGCATCGAATCCGTCGCGGCTGCGTTTGGCCCAGCGCATCGACATTTCCATACTCGCGGCGATTTCGTCCCGAGGACGGTCGGCACGTGGACATTCGTCGAAGGCCATCACGATATCGCTGCCGAGCAGCCGCTGGATTTCCATACTGCGTTCGGGCGTGAGCATATGTTTCGAGCCGTCGATATGGCTCCGGAACTCCACGCCCTTCTCGGTCAGCTTCCTGAGATCGGAAAGGCTCATCACCTGGTAACCGCCGCTATCGGTCAGGATCGGGCGGTGCCAATTCATGAACTTGTGCAGCCCGCCGAGCTTCGCGACCCGTTCCGCCCCCGGTCGAAGCATCAGGTGATAAGTATTGCCGAGGATAATGTCTGCGCCCGTTTTCCGCACGGTTTCAGGCTTCATGGCCTTAACCGTAGCGGCGGTTCCGACCGGCATGAAGGCGGGCGTGCGGATATCACCGCGCCGCATGTGAATCGTCCCGCTGCGTGCCTTTCCATCCCACGCGTGGATATTGAAATCGAACCGCTCGCTCATCGTCTAGAAGCCATAGACTACTGAGAAGCGGGTAATCGTATCTGTAGCTTCGGTATCGACCGGCGGGTTGCTGTTATAATCCACCGCATAGGATAGCCGCGACCGCAGCTTTTCCGAGATTTTGAAATCCAGTCCGCTGACCAGATTAATACTGGTGTTATTGCCATCGACGAGCACCTGCACTTCGCCGCCGCCTTCGGCCAGAGCGTTCGCATCCTGCGTGAATGTAAGTCCATCGACGATCTGCCAATCGAAATCGGCGCCGAATAAACCTGCTATCCGGCTGGCGCTGGTTCCATCGGTAATTTCGGTGATCCGCCAGGCCGGACCTGCCTTTACCGACAGGCTGAGCCCGTCTTGGTCTACGACCTTGTAACCCAGCCCGCCAGAAGCGGCATAGCGTGCATCGAAGCCCTGAAGGCGGTCACGTTCGAACTGCGCCAGACCATAGACGAACAAGTCATCGTTGAACTGCCACCGCGGTTCATAGGCCGCCACGAACTGCTCGCGGCTGGTTTCTCCGTTCTGCCTCTGATAGTCGGCCCGGGCGCGCAGCAGGTGCGACCACTTCAGACCTTCGCGCTTCAGCTTCAACGCCGTGGTCACACCGATGCTGTCGGTATTTCCGGTCGAATGAAAGCCGCCGAATTCACCTTCCCCGCTCCATCTGGCAAAAATGCCGGCCTCGCGGATTGCCTTTTTCCTCGCCGCTTCGGCCGCAGCGTGTTTTTCGGCTTGGGTGGCCTTCCATTTCGCCTTGATCGCATCAATCGCCGCAGCGTCATCGGGGTGGGTCGCCCGTGCCAGATCCAGGACTGTCGAGACTTTCGTGGCATCATCAGTAGCAATTGCAGCGTCGATCATGGCCTGCACACCTTGCGGCAGTTCCGCAGAGGCTGGAACTGCGCCAAGGGCCAGACTGCCAGAAGCGATGAGTGCGCAAATGGTTTTCATGTCATGTCGCCTAGCGTGCGAGAAACACTATCGCCACCCCGTAAAAAAAGGGCGGCTCTCGTTCGAGAACCGCCCCCGTGATAGCAGATCGATCGATCAGAATTTGAAACCGACTCCTGCGGTTGCGCGCAGCGTATCGAAGCCAACCGAGTCGAGGTTCACGCGAACCAGCGAACCGCCGAGCGGGAAATCGGCACCCAGGCCAACGAGATAGTCGCCGTCGCTATCGTCGAGATCGTCTAATTCGTCACCGAGATCAACGTTCACGATTTCTTCGAGGTCGAGCTCGACATGCTGGTAACCTCCGCGGGCATAGAATTTCGCACCGCCGGGAGCGCGAATGCCGAGACGCAGCGAAGCGCCGATTTCGCTGTCGATGGCGTCGAAACCGTAGGTGTAGTTACCTTCGATGCCGGCGAAGGTGGTGGCACCGATGGGGAGATCGTAACCGGCGAAGACGCCGACGATTGGGCTGGCAGTATCGATGTCGAGTTCGGCGCTGTCGAAGTCGTCGCCGTCTACGCCGAGATCGTGATATCCGCCAGAAATTCCGACGAACCCTTCGCCCGGGGCCAGGTCCTGTGCCGATGAGGCAGTCGGAAGAGCAAATGCGCCAACCGTTACGGCGGCGATCAGGAATGCTTTAGCTTTCATTATTACCCTCTTTATCCATTCGCCGAGTTGGCGAACCGAGGGCCGTGTGCTCTTCTATTGCTTGCCAAATTCTGAACCCAACGAAACTCTGCAGCGCAACATTCATTAGGGCCCGATCAGGCGCGCAGTCTCCAACCCGTCTTGAAGATATAGGCGATCACGGCCGTGCATGCGGCTAGGAAACCGACGGTTATGCTCAAGCTCACCCAGATATTAACATCGCTGCTTCCATAGAAGGTCCAGCGAAGCCCGCTGACAAGATAGACGATGGGATTGGCCAACGCGATGGTGTCCCACGGTTTGGGCAGCATATCGATCGAATAGAAAGTCCCACCCAGAAATGTCAGCGGAGTCAGGAAAAGCATGGGGATTATGCCAAGCTTCTCGAAATTGTCCGCCCATATGCCGAGAATGAACCCGAAAAGGCTGAAAGCCGCCGCGACGAGCATGATGTAGACTACCGCGAGCAGAGGGTGCGTGATACTGTAATCAACAAACAAACGGGCCGTGACAAGGATGATCGCCGCAAGGATCAGACTCTTCGTCATGGCCGCGCCGACGAAGCCGATCAGCGTTTCCGATACCCCCACCGGTGCGCTGAGCAATTCGTAGATCGTCCCCGTAAACCGCGGCATGTAGATGCCGAAACTGGAATTGCTGGTCGTCTCGCCCAGCAGGGTGAGCATCAGCAGGCCGGGGATAATGAACGCACCGTAATCGACCCCGCCGAGATCGGGCATCCGCCCGCCGATCGCCGCGCCGAAAACGATGAAATAGAGCGCGGTCGTAAGTACCGGCGCAAGGACGGACTGGAATGCCGTCCGCAGGAAGCGCATCAGTTCGCGAGTGTAGATCGACCAGGTGGAACGCCAGGAGATCATGCCGCTTCCTCCTCGCCGAGCAATGATACGAAGATATCTTCAAGACTACTTTCACGAAGGTCGATGCCGTCGTAGTCGATTCCGGCTGCAATAAGAGCCTTGGTAATCTCGGCCACCTCGGCCTTGCCGCGCCCGGTGCCGTCGCCGCCACGATAGCAAAGCGAAGTACCGTCCTTCTCTATCTCTACCGGATATCGCGCCACCGAAGGGGGCAATTCAGTGATCGTGCTGGAGAGCGAAATATGCGCCTCAGTGCGCCCGAGTCGCGCCATCATCGCCTCTTTCTCGTCGACCATCAGCAACTTGCCCCGATTGATGATCCCGACCCGGTCGGCCATCAATTCGGCCTCCTCGATGTAATGGGTGGTCAAAATGATCGTCACCCCACGATCGCGCATCTGATCTACGATTGACCACATTCCCTTGCGCAGTTCGACATCCACACCCGCCGTGGGTTCGTCGAGAAACAGCAGGTCAGGCTCATGCGCCAATGCCTTGGCGATCAAGACACGCCGCTTCATCCCGCCCGAAAGCGCCATGATGCGCTCGTCACGCTTGTCCCAAAGACTGAGGCTGCGGAGTATTTCCTCGATCCGCTCAGGATTGGGAGCGAGGCCGAAAAGCCCGCGCGAATAGGCAACTGCCCGCTCGACCGGTTCGAACATATCCGTCGCAAGCTCCTGAGGCACCAAGCCGATCCGCGCCCTCGCCTGCCGCCAGCTCGTCGCCAGATCGTGGCCAAAGGCGCGCATAGTTCCGCTGGTTGGCCGGACCAGTCCGCAGATTGCGCCGATCAGCGTTGTCTTGCCCGCCCCGTTGGGTCCGAGAAGAGCAAAGATTTCGCCTTGCCGGATTGTCAGATCGACATTGTCCAGGGCCTTGAGTCCACCAAGATAGACCTTGCTGAGGCCTTCGAGCTCGAGGATCGGTTCGTTCATGAAACCGATCTACGGAAGGAGCAGCGAGGAGTCACCATAGGAATAGAAGCGGTACTCTTTGGCGATTGCGTGGGCATAGGCTTCCTGCATCCGCGCCCGGCCCATCAGCGCGCTCACCAGCATGAAGAGCGTCGATTTGGGCAGGTGAAAATTGGTCATCAACCCGTCGATGGCACGAAAGTTGTAACCCGGGGTGATAAAAATGTCGGTATCGCCCGCGAAAGGCCGGATTACCCTGTCCTCGCCGGTCGCGCTTTCGAGCAGGCGAAGGCTGGTTGTTCCGACAGCAATCACACGATTTCCCCGGGCCCGCACGGCATTCAACCGATCGGCCGCATCCCGTTCGATCCGACCCCATTCGGAATGCATCTGGTGATCATCGGTATCATCGGCTTTTACCGGAAGGAACGTCCCCGCACCGACGTGAAGCGTCAATGTCTCCGTCCCGATACCGCGATCGGCAACGGCCGTCATCAGACGGTCGGTGAAATGCAGCGCTGCCGTCGGCGCCGCGACCGCTCCGTCTTCACGCGCGAACATGGTCTGGTAATCCTCACGGTCTTGAGCATCGGTTGGGCGCTTGCCCGCAATATACGGAGGCAGCGGCATCGTGCCAGCGCGTTCCAGGAGAACTTCGACAGGTTCGTCGCCTTCGAAGAATAGAACGAAGCTGCCGTCGGTCAGCCGCTCTTCAGCAATCGCTGTGACGCCGGCGCCGAATTGGGCGACATCGCCTACGCGAAGCCGTTTGGCGTTGCGCACGAAGACCTGCCATCTCCGCAGATCGATCCGCTTGTGCAGCGTGGCCCCAACTTTAGCCTCACCCCGGCACCCCTCAAGCTGAGCTGGAATGACCCGTGTGTCATTGAAAACTAGAACGTCTCCCGGCTCGATCTGGTCGGGAAGGTCGCTTACGCGGCAATCGGAGAAGGGTTCGCTTCCCCGCAAGACTAGCATCCGCGCGGCATCGCGCGGCCTGGCCGGGCGGAGGGCTATGCGTTCATTGGGAAGC
>CAYPGL010000052.1:0-9260 GCA_964410035.1 uncultured Qipengyuania sp.
CACTTCACGGTCCGCCGGCTTGGTGAACATGCTGCGTTCCCAGAAGGTTTCGGGCAACGCTTTGAAGCCGAGCGATGAGAAAAACTGCTCGCCGACCTTGACCATCTCCTGCTCGTCGTAGCCCTTCTGCTCAATCAGTTCGGTCAGGTCATAGCCGATGTCACCTGCCCCCTCGGGAGCGACTACAGGATAGATGTTGCCCCATTCCTGCGCCCACATATTGCCGAGCAGGTCGGCGCGGATCGCACCAGTTTCCGGCTGGATTTCGTCGCCGTATTTCTCGTTCAGCTTTGATCGCACATAGGTGTGAAGCGCCATATAAAGAGGCTTGACCTCTTGCCACATCCGCTCGGTCTCGGCGGCGAACTGGTCGGGGTCCATGTCGTAATTGGAGCGCCACATGGCACCGAGGTCAGAAAAACCCAGGTCCTTGGCACCTTCGTTGGCGATGCCTGTCATGCGCAGGTAATCTTCACGCATCGGTGCCCCGACGTTGTTGTGCCAGCTGGCCCACATTTCCTGCAGTTCCGCAGGCGTGCGCTCGAGATTGCCCATCTCCGCCTCGATGTCCGAGCCGGAAATCTCCTCGCCATTGAGCGTGCCCTTCCCCTTCCCGTAAGCCGAGCCGAGCGCTGTCGCGATCTCGTTGAGTTCGGTCGCCGCGCCATCTCGCACCGGCGCAGGCATGACGATGCCGTTCCGCAACATGTCGAGCTTGCGGGCGACTTCGGGATCAAGACCCTCGACGCGCGCGTATTCCGCAGCCTTGTTGGCGTAGGCGACCGACTTTTGCGTCGAATCCGCGCCGTATTTCGCGGCAAGCATGTCGCTGTCATGGACGATATAGGTCGAATTCAACCAAAGAACACGGCCATATTCTACCGAGAAATCGAACAGGTCCTTTTCTACCATCGTAACCCAGTCAGCCGCGCCCTGCGGCGTCATCGGGTATTGAGTATCGGCCTGCGCCACGGGCGCGGGCGGCGCGATAGGCTCTGCATTGGCGGTGGTACAGGCAGCTAGCGAAACGGCGAGTGCGGACAACGCAACGGGGGCGAACTTCATGGATTACTTCTCCCTAGGGGATTGATTGTATTCTTGTTGACTACCGGATTGCACCTGCAAGGGGGGTGAATCAAGCGGGATTACCCAGCCAATCCGCCATTGCGTGGCCGAGTTCCGGCTTCGTGACGCTGCCCATGTGTGTGCCTGGCACTTCGACGTATGTCGCATCCGGCAACAATCTTGCGAGGTCTTCCGCAGATCCGTTATCATGGTCCTCATCGCCGCAAACCACGAGCGTGGGCATGGTCACATTGGCCAGTTTAGCGAGATCGAGGTCCGTCATGGTGTCCAGCAGCAATCGGGCAGCTACCCGATCCACGCCTTGCGACTTCAGGAACTGCACCGAGAAATAGGCCGGATCGCCGCGCGGGATATTCTCGAATTCGTCAATCACCCGTTTGAAATAGGCCGCGCGTTTTACCCATTCGCCAAGACCTGCAGTGCCCATGCCGCCGACAATCAGTCGTGACGGGTGAAGCACGCCATTGGCAACTGCATGGAGCGAGGTGCGTGCACCCAGCGAGAAGCCGCCAAGATCGTAGTCTTCAAGCGCGAGATGTTCTACCAACGAAGTCACGTCCCTCACGAGCACATCCTCCGGATAGGCATCCTCCTCGCGGGGCGCGGAGCTCTCGCCGTGAACACGAAAATCGAGCATCAGCACTTCATAGCCACGTTCGGCTATGAGCTGCGCATGCCCCCATTTGATCCAGTTCATTTCCGCGCTGGAGAAAAGGCCGTGGAGCAAGATCAGCGGCCTCCCCTTGCCCGCCCGATGAAGAGCGAGCGGCGTGCCATCGAAACTTTCGAAAGTTTCCATTCTCATCGTTTCTGCAATCCTTTTTGGTCCATACACCACCTGGCCATCTCTATGCGGTCCTGCCCGAAGAAGGGTTCGCCGTCGAAAACAAGGGTAGGGACGCCCCAATGGCCAGCCTTTTCGAGAGCATCCTGATTGACCGCGATCTCGGCATCGAGTGCCTCTCTATCCCCCTGCACCTCGGCGATGATTTCCTCGACACCCAGTCCGGCTGCCTCGATGGCTCGCTCCAGATGACCACCCTCATGCCAGTTTTCCTGTCCGCCCCAGATCATGCGACCGGCCTCTGCGGCAAAGACGAGGCCCGCGCCGCGGCGCGCGGCGGCTTGCCCCATGCGAGTAACACGGCGGATAAAGGGTTGGTCCTCAGCAATCTGCCGGGTCACCTTGTTCTGGATTATCGGGTCCGGCCGCGGGGCGCCGAACGGGATGTCGTGAAATTGTGCGACGCGCAGCATATCGCGCATTGTATAGCCAAGCCAGTTCGGATGATTTCGTTCGAAGAAATCGGGCTGCCGGATGGCCAGCGGATAGACCGGTCTAAGCGCGATGTTGAGATCGAATTCTTCCGTCATCGCCCTATATCGGCCGACCGACAGGTAGCTGTAGGGTGATCGGAAACTGAAATAGAGTTCTGCGGTCAGGGTCATCGCGCCCTTATACCCGGCAGCGCACTCAGCGGAAGAAGCAGGTTACACCCGCTGCGAGCGCCGTAATCGTGCCGTCCGTCTCGCTCCCTTCGAAGAAGCCAGTGATCATTCCGAAGTCCGCACTTTGATACTGGAACTCGCCCTCCAGCGTGCTGTCCGTGATGACCTGTACAGGTCGCTCATCGCGCAGTTCCGTTATCGTCGCGCCAGTCTGCACACTGTCCGCTGTCACCACACCTTCGCCCTCGCCCACGAACCAGCCGACGAAACGATTGTCCTGATAGGCTACCTGAAGCGGACCCGCACGGGAAAAGTCGGTGGGACCGGCACCGCATTCGTTATTCGTGGATTTCTCCGGCTCGGCCCCGAATGCGGTGGCCAAAAGCGCATCAACCTCGCCGCGCGGCGTTCCGAACCGAGGCATTTCGCGGGATTGGCCGCTCCGGATAGCAAGCCCGTTGGCGTCCACCACGACTTTTGCCGAGGAAACGACCGCGTCATTCCCTTGATCCGCAGAGATCGTCGAATCGGATTCAGATTCTCCTGCGCCGGGACCGCATGCGGCAAGGACGAGAAGAGAAGCGAGAGCAAGGCTTTTGCGGATCATCCCTTCTTAAGGCACTCGCGCCCCAGCAGTTCCGCGATCTGTACGGCATTCAGCGCCGCGCCCTTGCGCAAATTGTCGGAGACGCACCAAAGCGAAATGCCATTCTCGACTGTCGGATCGTCCCGCACACGGCTGATATAGGTGGCGCTGTCGCCCGCGCTTTCGACCGGGGTGACGTATCCCTCGTCCTCCCGCTTGTCGATCAGCATGATACCGGGTGCTTCGCGCAGGATTTCCTGCGCCTGCTCGGCCGAAAGCTCGTTCTCGAATTCAATATTGACGCTCTCCGAGTGGCCGACAAATACGGGCACGCGCACGCAGGTGGCGTTGAGCTTGATCTTGGGATCGAGAATCTTCTTCGTCTCGACCATCATCTTCCACTCTTCCTTGGTCGAGCCATCGTCCATGAATACGTCGATATGCGGAATGACGTTGAACGCGATCTGTTTGGTGAATTTCTCCGGCACCACCGGATCGCCCACGAAGATAGCCCGGCTCTGCTGGAACAGTTCGTCCATCCCCGCCTTACCCGCGCCTGAAACCGACTGGTAGGTCGAGACGATTACCCGCTTGATCGTCGCCGCATCGTGCAGCGGCTTGAGCGCGACTACGAGCTGCGCAGTCGAGCAGTTGGGATTGGCGATGATGTTGCGCTTCTTGTAGTCATAGATCGCGTCGGGGTTCACTTCGGGCACGATCAACGGCACGTCCGGGTCCATCCGGTAGAGCGAGCTGTTGTCGATCACCACGCAGCCGGCCGCCGCGGCTTTGGGGGCGTATTCCTTTGCTGGTCCGCTACCCGCTGCGAACAGGGCTATGTCCCAGCCGGACCAGTCGAAATGCTCGATGTTCTTGCACTTGAGCATCTTCCCGGTGTCGCCGAATTCGACCTCCGAGCCATGCGAGCGCGAGCTTGCGACCGCGGCCACTTCGTCGCAGGGGAACTCGCGCTCTGCAAGCACCTGCATTATCTCGCGTCCGACATTTCCGGTCGCGCCGACCACGGCAACTCGATAACCCAATTCATTTCTCCAAGATCGCTGTGCCGCCGAGATAGCGATTGGCCGCGCGCCCGCAAGCGCACATTCGATTGCGGGCGGTAAATCCTTACTCGGGCGGGGTTACGCCATGATGCTCGAGAAAGCGAAATACCGTGTTGTAGCGGTGCGGTGAAATCTGCTCGCCCGAGACGCGGTGCGTATAGCCGGGGTAGAGCATCATCTGGAATGGCACATTGCCTTCCTGCATCGCTGAGATGACCTCGGTCGCATTCTCGAACACGACATTATCATCGGCCATGCCATGGATGAGCAGCAGGGGGTCCGCAATTCTGTTTGCATTCGGGATCGCGGAGGCCGCCTCATAAGCTTCCGCATCGTCCTGCGGTGTACCCATGTAACGCTCGGTGTAATGGGTGTCGTAAAGCTCCCAGCGTGTCACCGGAGCTCCGGAAATTCCGGCCGCATAGAGCCCCGGATCGGCTTGGAGCTGTTTCAGCGTCATGTAGCCGCCGTACGACCAGCCATCGATGGCGATCAGATCCGGATCGACGAAATCGAGCGTCTTGAGATATTGCGCGCCCGCCTTCTGGTCACGCACTTCGACGCCACCCATGGCTCGGTAGATCGGCTGCTCGAAGGCCACGCCGCGATTGGCGCTGCCGCGATTGTCGAGAGCGAACCAGATATAGCCCTTGTCGACGATCGCCTGGCGCAGCGCGCCGTTCCAGCCTTTGTTGACGGTTTGCGGGCCAGGTCCGCCGTAGTGATAGAAATAGACCGGATAGCGTTTACCGGGCTCCATCTCGGGCGTGACCATCTCCCAATGAAGCGCGGTACCGTCCTCGGCAGCGATCGTTCCGTATTGCGTCGGGCGATGGCTGGCGAGGAACGGCGCGTAGGGATGGTCCGCGTCGAGCGCGTTTTCCTCTATCCATGCAAGCCGCTGACCCGCCGCATCGGCGATATAACTTTGCGCGGGAGTGTCATCGCTTGATCGAGAAATCAGCAGTGTCTGACCCTTGCCGTCCATGCGGGCAGAATGGGTGTAGGCCGTATCCGTCAGCAGGGCAGGCTCGCCCGTTCCGGTCAGATCGAACGAGTATACCTGTTGCGCGAGCACATCGTCCTTCGTCGCGGTGAAGAATATCCGGCCCGCTTGCTGATCCACGCCGATGAGCTTGGTGACGACCCATTCGCCATCGGTGAGCTGCGTCCAACCGCCATCGTTGAACCGGTAGAGATGACCGTATCCGTCGCGCTCCGACCACCAGATCAGGCTGCCATCGTCGAGCCACTTGTAGCTGTCCGAGAGGTTGATCCAGTAATCTTCGGTCGCCGCCTGTTCGGTGAAGACAATCTCGCTTTCGCCGGTAGCTGGATCGACCCTTAGAACGTCGAGAACTGTCTGTTCGCGGTTCTGGCGCTGCACGTAGAGGCCGTCACCAGCCCAGTCGACCCGGGCGAGGTAGATGTCTGGGTTATCGCCCAGATCGACCTTCACCCTGTTTCCTCCATCCGGATTCATGACGAACAGCTCGACCACGGCATTGGGGCTGCCTGCAACCGGATAGCGCTGGTCGAAGACTTCGGTACCGGTTGCCCCGATCGCTGCGCGGGTAACGATACCGACGCCGCTTTCGTCGAAACGCTCCACCGCGATGCGGCTTTCATCGGGGCTCCACCAATAGCCGGTGTTACGCCCCATTTCTTCCTGCGCGACGAATTCGGCCTCGCCCCAGCGCACCGCTTCGCCTTCCTGCGCAGTGATCGGGGCTGCCTCGCCTGCCACGTTCCCAACCCAAAGCTGGCGGTCGCGTACGAAGCTGAGGAAATTTCCGTCCGGACTCAGCGCCGGATTGAGCTCGCTTTCTTCGGTATCCGTCAGTCGCGATACCGTGCCATCCAACCAGGCGAGATAGAGATCCCCATTGAGCGGCACGAGGATGGCTTCTCCATTCGAAGTCCATTCGTAACTGATAATGCCCGTAAGATCGCCCACGCGCGCGCGTTCCCGCTGCATCTTTTCCTCTTCGGACAATTCGCGGCCGGAACCGACCTGCTCGCTATCGACCAGCATCGACCACTCTCCGCTTTCGCGGTCGAAGGCCCAGAGGTCGTAGCGCGAACGGTCATCCTCGCGGTTGCGCAATACCGTGAGATAGCGTCCGTCGGGCGAGAGCTTTGCCTCCCGCGGGCTAGGCCCATCGAGACTGGGCGAAGCAAAGACACGCTCAAAGGTGAGGTCCATGGCGACGGTCTCCTGCGATGCAATGTGTTGGTCGGCGAGAGCCGGTGTGGCAAGACATTTACTAAGCGCAAGCGCTGCGGCGAAATTGAGCGACCTCATGTTATCTCCCGAATATCCTTCGTATATACCCACCCCCTCGCAACGGCGTCGTAGGAATGCAAGCGCGCGGAGCCCTGGACGATTTTTATACCTAATTTCAGGTTAAGCGCGCTTCCTTAAACTCTCTTAAGGCACGGCTGTCAGAAGCTGAATTGTCACCGGGTGCCATTTCCGGCTCACAGGCTCCCGGCGGCATCAAGACCGGGCCAATTTCGGCTCATCATGATCCCCACGTGACAAGGGCGGTGCTTTCAGGAGCACCGCCCTTATTTTCGGGGTCCTTTGGGGCGGTGCTTTCAGCAGCACCGCCCCTATTTTTCGACACGGACTATGGATGTGAACGAAAAAAGGCGGCCCCGCAGGACCGCCTTTTCCTTTTTCGTCGAAGCGAGGCTTACGCCTTGGGCGCGTTGTCGCGGCGTTCCGCGATACGCGCGCGCTTGCCCGTGCGGCCGCGCAAGTAATAAAGCTTCGCACGTCGCACGATACCGCGGCGGACCACAGTAATGTTATCGACGATCGGCGAATACAGCGGGAACACACGTTCCACGCCTTCGCCGAACGAAAGCTTGCGGACGGTGAAGTTGCTGCCCATGCCGCGGTTCGAACGGGCAATTACAACGCCTTCGAAATTCTGGACACGCTCGCGGGTGCCTTCGACAACCTTCACGCCAACGCGGACGGTATCGCCTGCGCGGAAATCGGGAATGTCCTTGCCGAGGTTTTCAATTGCTTCGGCTTCGAGCTGCTGGATCAGGTTCATTTGCCTGGTCTTCCTGGTTCTTCATGCCGCGCGCCAGAGGCAGACTGGTCCCGAACGCCACTATAGCGTTCCCAAAGGTCCGGCCTGCGTAACCGTGTGTCTTCTTCGCTCCTTGCCTTGCGCCAAGCAGCGATTTTCGCATGATCCCCCGATCGCAGCACTTCAGGGATCGTGCGCCCTTCCCATTCCTGAGGTCGGGTATATTGCGGATATTCGATGAGGCCGTTTTCGTAGGACTCTTCGACTCCGCTATCGGGCGCGCCCATTACTCCGGGAAGCAGGCGAATGCAAGCATCGAGAATAGCCAGAGCGGCAGGTTCTCCGCCCGAAAGGACGATGTCGGCAAGGCTGACTTGTTCGATCTGCGGATGGCGTTCGAAAATCCGCTCGTCGAATCCCTCGAACCGGCCACACAGGATCGCCACGCCTGGACCCCCGGCAATTTCGCGGATCCGAGCCTGCGTAATCGGCTTTCCCCGCGGCGTCATGGCAAGGACAGGCCTGCCCTCGCCCACGCTTTCTATCGCCGATCCGATCACATCAGGCTTGAGCACCATGCCCGCACCGCCACCGGCGGGGGTATCGTCCACCGTGCGGTGCCTGTCATTTGCGAAATCGCGGATCTGTACCGTCTCGCAAGTCCAGTCCCCGCGTTCCAGCGCCCGCCCGGCCAGCGAGACACCGAGCGGCCCGGGAAACATCTCGGGATACAGTGTTAGGATTGTAGCGGCGAAGGTCATCCTGATTTCGAACTACGAACAGCAAAGAACATCAAAATCGATACCGTGAAGTAGATGAACGCTGGAACGATGCCGAACGCCATACCGGTCAGGAAACTTCCTGGTCCTGGATCGAGCAGCCTACCTTCTGTGATTTCGACTGCTTCAACCACTGTTGGCGCTGCGTCAGGGGCGAAAAAATAAAAGCCTACTGCAAGGAAGATAACCGTAATTAAGACGCAGATCATTAGGAAGGCGTGACCACGACGCAATTTTAACCAATGGGCTATCGCGAGCAACAGCCCCGACAATATCAGAGAGAAGGCAAAGAGAGCGACTAAATAGATCATGTTGCAGGCGTTATCGAGATAGGGACCATATTGCCATACCGCGCGTTCATCCGGCCATGAGCGAAACCATCGACGACTGCATTATCATCGGCGCAGGACCGGCAGGACTGACGGCGGCTATTTACCTGGCGAGATACTATCTCGACATTCGCATGTTCGATTGCGGAACAAGCCGGGCAAGCTGGATTCCCACCAGCCACAACCACGCAGGCTTTCCCGAAGGCATCAATGGCGACGAACTGCTCGACCGGATGCGCGATCAGGCAGCGAAATACGGAGCTTTGCGGGAACCGAAACGCGTCACCGACCTCTCCAAGCCCGACGAGTGCTTTACCGTGACCTGCGGCGATGAGAGATATCGCGCAAGTACCGTCCTGCTCGCCACTGGTGTGGTCAACAACCGTCCGAAGGATATCGATGATCAGCTGCATGAGGAGGCCTTGTCACGCGGCCTCATCCGTTACTGCCCCGTTTGCGATGGCTATGAGGTGACCGACAAGAAGGTCGCCGTGATCGGCACGGGCGACCACGGCGCCGCCGAAGCCCAGTTCATCCGCACCTATACAAGCGACATCACGCTGGTTTCACCAGACGGCGATCACGACCTGTCGGAGCAATGCAAAGCCGCGCTGGACGATTCGAGTATCGCTCGCGTTTCCGGACCCTGCGGCGATTACGCTATCGATAGCGGACGTATCGCGTTCGATACCGCTGAAGGACGGATGGCGTTCGACTCCGTCTATCCGGCTCTTGGATCCGTCATCCGGTCGGGCCTTGCCAAATCCTGCGGCGCTGCGGTCAGCGATGATGGCTGCATTCTCGTCGACGATCACCTCGAGACCGATATTCCGGGACTTTTCGCGGCCGGCGATGTCGTAATCGGGCTCGACCAGATCAG
Organism: uncultured Qipengyuania sp.; assembly: GCA_964410035.1. Classification (GTDB taxonomy): domain Bacteria; phylum Pseudomonadota; class Alphaproteobacteria; order Sphingomonadales; family Sphingomonadaceae; genus Qipengyuania. Next base: position 9,221 of record CAYPGL010000052.1, read on the forward strand.
TCACGCCATGGGCCAAGCAGGCGTTGCTGCCACGACAATT
>CAYPGL010000053.1:0-9140 GCA_964410035.1 uncultured Qipengyuania sp.
GATAGGTGACGAACAAGGATAAAACGCGCTGTTTATTTTACCTTGTATTTCATAGCATTATACGGTCATTTGCGAAGGCGGGTGATGGGCCATTCTGTGGACTCGGTTCCGCCACTTCCTTCTTTCAGCCAGCGACGGCTCCCGCGATCAGTGCTTCGACCACTGCCGGCTCGGCCAGCGTCGAGGTGTCGCCGACCTTATCGGACTCGCCTTCCGCTATCTTGCGCAGGATGCGCCGCATGATCTTGCCGCTGCGGGTCTTGGGCAGGGCGGAAGCGAACTGGATGGCGTCGGGAGATGCAATCGGGCCGATCTCGCTGCGCACGAACTGGCGGAGTTCATGCCGCAAATCCTCGCTCTCGGGTTCGCCTGCGTTAAGGGTTACGAACGCATAGATGCCCTGCCCCTTCACATCGTGGGGCATGCCAACGACTGCGGCTTCGGCCACTTTGGGATGGGCGACGAGGGCACTTTCGACTTCTGCGGTTCCCATGCGGTGGCCGGACACGTTGATCACATCGTCGACGCGGCCGGTTATCCAGTAATAGCCGTCCTCGTCGCGGCGGCAGCCGTCGCCGGTGAAATAACTCCCCGGGTAAGTCGTGAAATAAGTCTGGAAAAATCTATCCGTATCGCCCCAGACGCCCCGCATCTGGCCCGGCCAGCTATCGGTGAGGACGAGATTGCCCTCGGTGGAGCCTTCTAGCAGCCCGCCATCATTGTCGACCAGCGCCGGGAAGACACCGGGCAGCGGCTTCGTCGCGCTGCCGGGTTTGGTCTTCGTTACCCCTGGCACTGGCGCAATCAGCGCGCCGCCGGTCTCCGTCTGCCACCAGGTATCGACAATCTCACAGCGCCCTTCGCCGACCACCTCGTGATACCAGTTCCACGCCTCGGGATTGATCGGTTCGCCAACCGTCCCCAGCAACCGCAACTGCGAACGGTCATGCCGCTTCACCCAGTCGTTGCCCTCGCGCATCAGTGCGCGAATGGCAGTCGGCGCAGTGTAGAAAATTGTGACGCCGAGCCTGTTCGAGGTTTCCCAAAAACGTCCGTAATCGGGATAGCTCGGCACACCGTCGAACATCACGGTCGTCGCACCGTTGGCGAGTGGGCCGTAGACGACGTAGCTGTGCCCCGTCACCCAGCCGACATCGGCGGTGCACCAGAACACATCGTCTTCCTTTGCGCCGAACAGCATGTCGAAGGTCGCGGCAACCCATAGCAGATAGCCGCCCGTGGTGTGCATCACGCCCTTGGGCTTACCGGTGGAACCGCTGGTGTAGAGAATAAACAGCGGATCTTCCGCGTTCATTTGTTCCGGCGGACAATCGGCAGAGACCGATGCGCGCAAGTCCTGCCACCAGCGGTCGCGGCCCTCGACGAAATTAACCTCGCCCCCTGTGCGCCGAACCATGATGACAGCTTCGACCGGGGCCTTCGCAAGCGCCTTGTCCGCATTGGCTTTCAGCGGAATGCGCTTCCCTCCGCGGACGCCCTCATCGGCAGTGACGAGCAGCTTGGCGCCGCAATCCCGGATACGGTCGGCAAGGCTGTCTGGCGAAAAGCCGCCGAAAACCACCGAATGGATGGCACCGATCCGCGCGCAGGCCAGCATGGCGAAGGCGGCTTCCGGAATCATCGGCATGTATATCGCGACACGGTCGCCCTTCCCTACCCCACATTCCTTCAGCGCATTGGCGAAGCGGCAGGTTTCCTCGTGGACTTGACGATAGGAAAGGCTGTAACCTTCACCCGGCTCGTCCCCCTCGAAGACGATCGCAGTCCCGTCACCGCTCGACTCCAGATGCCGGTCGAGGCAATTGACCGACACATTGAGCTCGCCGTCTTCGAACCAGCGGATACCGAAATCCGCTCGATCGAAGGAACTCCTGTCCGCCTTGGTCGGGAAACTGTCCCAATCGAGCCGCCTAGCTTCCTCCAGCCAATAGCCTTCGGAATCGCGCTGCACCGCTTCGTGCCTGGCGGCCAGTTCCTGCTTCGCATCCATCTCGATTATCTCTCCTCGCTTGCGCCGGGATCATATCGGCCTCGCGCGCGGGTGCAATCGTCCAGCCTCGATTACCGCCCCAGCTTGATGCCGAGCCAGATGGTCCGGGGCGTACCCAGATCGATCGAGCCGCCCTGATTGCGGGTGACGATTTCCTCATCAGTCAGGTTCTCGCCGCGCATGACGAATGAAATATCGCGGCTCAGAGGAAACTGGACATATGCGTCCAGCGTGGTGACTGCGGGCAGGAGATCGCTTTCGAGATCGTCTTCGAACTGCTTTCCGACATGGCGGACAGTTGCTGCAACCCGGCCCGTCTCGCCAATTCGATAGCTTAAAGTCGCTCCGCCGACCCAAGCCGGGGTCTGCGAGGGACGATTGCCGTCGAAAGAAGCTCCCGCTTGTTCCGCCTCGGCATCGGTATAGGCGATCGACCCGTCAAACCTTACTGCTCCGAAGTCGAGACCCGCATTCGCCTCGACCCCGCGAGCGCGGATGCCACCGATATTCTGCCGTTCACGCGTCACCGCATCGAGCGTCACATTCGCGATTGCGTCTTTGACCTTGTTGTCGAAAGCGGTCACCGAGAATTCCAGCGTTTCGTTCGGCGAGAAATCAATGCCTGCTTCGAACCCTTCCAACCGCTCATTGGCAAGCGCGGCATTGGCTCTCGTAGTGACTGGGAAGACCACGAACGGCCGGTAGAGCTCGTTGAGCGTGGGGAGGCGCAGTCCGGTGTAGGCTGTTGCGCGCAGTTTCAAACCGCCGCCTGCATCGAATAGCGCTCCGCCGCGGAAAGATTGCGCCCACCCGGCCCGATCGGGATAGGTTTCGTCGAGAAGGACCGAACCCGCTGCATTGCGCGCGCTATAGAAGCCCTCACGGATCGTATAGCGGTCAATCCGCGCGCCCGCGGTGAGAGTCAGCTGCCCCAAAAGTAGATCATCTTCGATAAAAATGCCGAGGTCGGAGTTCACGCCGCCTGCATTGCGCCGCTCGTTCACCGCACCGGTAAAAGCACCGATTGCGATTTCGTAAAGCTCGCCTTCACTGCGCCGGTAATCGACCCCTAGGCGCAGCACATTGTGGGCACCGGCAGGAGGGCGGATCTCGAACTTGCCTCCAAGGCCAGTCGATGGCGTGTTGCGCTGGTCGAGCACCGGAACGAACTGCGTCGAACTTATGACGACATTGGTGAAATTGCGTGCCTGGACGTAGGCTAGCGCATCGAACTGCCACTCGCCGCGGCCGACAAGGCGAAGGCTCGCATCCTGGCCGCTGCTGGAACTGTCGGCGCCTTCGAACCGCAGGGTTCGCCTGTCGTCATAGACCAGTCCGCGTGCCTGAAGCTCGATCGTATCGGTTAGCGGCGCGACACCGCGCGCCTGCACCGACCAGCTATCGTATTTCGCTTCGGCCGACGCATCGACGCGATCGGATTCCGGAGTGGTGAAAAAACCATCGCCCCGGTCCCACCGGCCCGAAACGACGCCAAATCCGTCCCCCAGGTTTCCGGCAAAATGCGCCGCGCTTTCGGTTTCGCCACGATCATTGAGATATAGATGCCCGCCATATCCGCCGAGCAGTTCCAAATCGGCGCTGTTGAGTTCGATCGTCCCCGCCAGCGCGCCTGCCCCGAACGGCCCCGAACCACCGCCGCGCGTAACGACGACGTTCGCAAGCCGCTCCGGCGCGAGGGCGCTAAACGGGATGAAGCCGAAAAAAGGATCGGCCATCGGGACCCCGTCGAGCAGAACCAGCGCACGGCTTGTGGCATTTCCTCCGAGTGAACGCAGCGTCACCCCTTGTGCGCTGGGATTTGATGATCGGCTGTCCGAACGGCGGAATTGCTGGAATCCGGCAACCGAGGAAAGGGCATCTTCGATGCGCCCCGAGCCGGTGGAGACCAATTGTTCGCGGTCCAGTTCCAGTGTGTCATAGGCAGGCGATGCAGGGGGTGGCGGGAGGCCGGTCCCGGTAACCACGATGAGCCGCTCCTCATCCCGTGGATCGATTTCCGTTGTTTTCTCGTCTTGAGCAGCGACTTCGGCAGGGCATACAGCCAATGCGCAGGCTGCCGAAACAATAAGGGCTGCAGGACTGATCTGGGTGATTCGCATCAATCCCCGCTCCTGAAACGATGGCGGGATGTGGGTCAACCTAATAAGGTGCGGCAAACCTCCACTTTTAGCTGGTCGAGAAGGCCTCCAAGTCTCCTGACCCGGTGCTTACTCATGCGATCATGCTCGTGGAAATTGAGGCGCCGAGGAACCGTCTTTAGCACGAAGTCGCCTGTGGTCAGGTCTGTGAGGTTGCCCACTGCGATGGACAGATCGGCTACGCCGTCGCCATTGGTATCGTTTTCGACCATCAGTCGGTCCTAACTGGCAGTGAAGCGCAGTTCGCCTCCGATGTAGGAGAAAGCTTCATCGCCGATAAAGCCGAAGGCATCGTCCGTGCCGCCGGCCATCGCGTGGATGCCCAGTTGCCGATCAGGATATCGTGGCTGTCACCGTCTGGTAGGGTGTCGTTCCCCGCGCCGGGGTCGAAATTACCGCACAGCAGTACCAGCTCGTCATCGTTGGCGAGTAAAGCGTAAGGGACCAAGAGAGCGTCGAATTCCCGCGTCGCGGTATCGCGACACGCGCGTTCAGTTCAAGCGTCGCTTCCAGCTCGCGGGCTTCGTTTAGGTACGAGATGCCGAGTACGAGAATGGCATGCTGACGATCCCGCTCGAGCTCGTCGCCCCCGAAGCGATGGAACCCCGCAGTTCGCCATTGGCGGCCGCGGGCTCGTCAACGTTGATATGCCGCATCTGACCGGGAACAAGACGGCCTGATACCGCGCCAAACGCCAAAGGGTCAGCCATTCAGGCCGGCACTTGTTGAGACCTAACCGCTCGGTTCGAGTTCCAGCCGGGCCATGCGTTCTTCTCCGCCGCGCATAAGCGTAACCTCCACGCTCTGCCCGACCCGGAAATCGTCGAGCCGCGCCAGCAGATCACCAACCCGTGTGACCGGTTCGCCATTGAGCGCGGTGATTATGTCGCCCGGCACAACGCCGCGGGGGGTGCGCTGCGCCGCAGTCAGGCCCGCCCGGGCTGCGGCCGATTCCGGTTCGACCCTTAGCACGAACACCCCTTCGACTCCGCTGGCGCGCTTGAGGCGATCATTGATATTCTCGTCGCTGTCGATCCCCAGCGTAGGACGCATATACCTGCCATTGGCGATCAGCTGCGGCACCACGCGCATCACGGTGTCGATGGGAACCGCAAAACCGATCCCAGCCGACGCACCCGAAGGACTGTAGATCGCTGTATTGATGCCGATCAGCCGTCCGGCAGAATCGAGCAGAGGACCGCCCGAATTGCCTGGGTTGATCGCCGCATCAGTCTGGATAAGATTGCGGATATCGGGCCCACCCTCGTTGGGAAGAGATCGGTCGAGTGCCGAGACGATCCCCTTAGTTAGCGTCCAGTCGAGGCCGAAGGGATTGCCGATAGCGAAGACATTTTGCCCGACGAGGAGGTCCTCGCTAGAGCCGATCGGAACGCGGGCCGGGGCACGGAACCCTGCCCCTCCAATTCTCAGAACCGCCAGATCGTGCTCCGGACTCGCTCCGACGAGCGAGGCTGAAAATTCTCGGCCGTCCGCGAGTTGGATCTGCGCTTCCGAAGCACCTTCGATGACGTGATAATTGGTGAGGATATGCCCGGCATCGTCCCACACCAGCCCCGAACCGGAACCGCGCGGCACGCTGTAGACGTTGCGTGACCAGAAATCCGCGACACGCTGCCGCGTCGAAATGAAGACCACGGATTCGCGGGCATTCCGGAACAGTTCGATGGTCGCCCGTTCATCGGCAGCAAGTTCGCCGCGCGGTGTCACTAAGGGCACCTGCGCCGTTGGAGTCGCTTGGGTGAAAAGCAGCGAGGCTACAGCGGTCAGGAGCAATGCGTTCATGGCTACAAGCAAGATTATCCAAGAGCGAAAGGGTCTACCGGGTCCAACAAGCGAATTTCGCATGGCGGGTATCTAGGATTTGAAGCGCTGCAATCAATGACCATAGCCCAAGTCTGTGCACGCAACCTCAGCCATAAGGCAGGCGCCAAATAGCCAGAAAAGACCATGGGACATGGGAAGGTGGCGGTGCTGCCAGTCTAACGCTAACTGCTCTCCACTCGGCAGAGCTCGCCTCTGCCTACGCCAAGGGTCATTCCATGAGGTTTTGCCACCCAGCCATGGCGGCTGAGTGGGTGCATTTGCTTTGGCAGGACCCTCGAACGAAAGGCCGCGCTTGCGTTGCACCGAGTGGGTCGCTCATTTAGGCCCTCAACTTCTGCTCGTCTCATGGAAGGTCTAGCCCCAAGATTCGACCGAAATCGAGATGCTTACTGCGAGAGACGGCATCAAAACTGAAAACAATCTGGAGGCTGCTCGTGTCAATCGACGGCATCACAACAGGACACGAACAGCGTTTTGACTGGCCCCCATTGAACAGGGCGCCGCAGACCTACATCCTTGCGAGCGTTCCGAGAACTGGCAGCACGTATCTTAGCCACCTTCTGTGGCGCACAGGCTGCCTTGGGGCACCGCTTGAATACCTCAACTTCGAGCCAACCGGTCCGCTCGGCGCCGCGAGCAATTCGCCTGACGCTCAGATCAAACTGTGGCGGCGCGCAATTTCGTTCCGAACCTCACCCAACGGGGTTTTTGGCGTTAAGACCTTCCCTCTGCAGATGGAAGAGCTAGGCCGAAAGAATCCGAAACTTCTCTCAATGGTGATGCGCTTCCTCCTCGCGAAGGGAGCCGGGAGCAAGGTCGTGCAATTACGCAGAAGGGACAAGGCCGCTCATGCCATTTCTCTGGCGCGGGCAAGCCTTTCTGGGATCTGGCGGGCAGAACAGGAAAAAGACGGCGTCGAGCACGTGCCGTATTCCCCTGCTCTGGTGCAACGCGCTGAGCACGAACTCGCATTGCAGGAACAGGCGTGGCAGCAGATGTACCGTGAAACGGGCATCACGCCATTGGTCGTTTGGTACGAGGATGTAGTCGAGAACTCCGACCCAGTGGTAAGGCAAGTTGCCGACTATCTCGGCGTTACGCTCGATCCAGCAATGGCGGTGGATATCCCGGAGATTCAGCAGCAGGATCAGACGGGTGCACGGCAATGGAAAGAACGATATTTGAAGGGCGATTCCGGTGTCTAGTTCGCCGCGCCGTTCAGCGCTTCGCTGGCCAGCAGAAGAGCGCCCGTAATGCCAGACTTCGTTCCCAGAAGTGGCATCTCGATCTGCCGTTCAACCCCGCCAGGTAAATAGCCATCGTCGATCCGCATGGCAGATTCACTAATCATATCGATCAGTCCGCCTGATTGCATGACGCCGCCACCCAGCACAATCCGCTCAACGGCCGTGATCGAAAACAAGGCATGGCACATTTGCCCGAGATAGTGCGCGATAACGTCCGGAGCGCTTTCAAATTCGACCTCGCCGAGCTGTCGCCCCCAGCGCGCCACGATCGCTGGCCCGCTGGCCAGCCCTTCCAGGCAATCGCCGTGATAGGGGCAGACCCCGGCAAAATCTCGGTCGAGCGGATGTCGAGTAACGCGAATGTGGCCTATCTCTGGATGCGTCCTGCCGCCAAGGATCTGGCCGTCGATGATGATTCCTCCGCCGATCCCGGTGCCGACGGTAACATAGGCAAGCGTACTACCGCTGTCGCCGCCTCGCGCATTCCACTCGGCCAGTGCCGCAGCATTCACATCGGTATCGAACCCGACCGGACAGCCCAGTCTCTTGCGAAAGTGGGTGACGATATCGCAGTTCGCCCAACCCGGCTTGGGTGTCGATGTGATGTGCCCCCAAGAAGGCGAGTCACTGTCAAGATCGAGCGGGCCAAAACTGCCGATCCCGAGCGCAGCAATCGGGCCTTGCGCTTCAAACCAGTCCGCCGCTTCACGCAGTGTGACGTCCGGATGCCTTGTTGCCAGCGTATGTTGCTGAAGAACTTCCCCTGTGACCTTACCGATTGCGAGGAGGAATTTTGTTCCCCCGGCCTCGATGCCGCCAATCGTCGCACCGCCTTCTTCGATCACCTGAACCTCCGTACTCGCGAGCCTAGTCAAGGCTCATCGGTTTTGCCATAGCTACAGATCGCTGAAGAAGGAGCGCCCAATGAGCGGAGATGGACAATTTCGCCATCCGACACGCCGCGAAACACTGCTTGGCTGGGCAGGCGCGGCCGCTGTCGCCGCATCAGGCAAGCTCGCAGCCCAAAACGCCGAAGGGCAGCCGCTGATCGGAAACCCGTCCTTGCCCGAGGATCCCGCGCACAGGCTCGGCTGGGCCATTGTCGGCCTTGGGACCTTCGCGATCGGCCAGGTCATTCCGGGCTTTGCCAATGCGCACCGCTCGAAGACGACAGCCTTTGTCTCCGGCAATCCGGACAAGGCCCGCAACCTCGGCGCGCGGTACGACGTAGATCGGCTTTACAGCTACGACAATTTCGACGCGATTGCGGACGATCCCACGATCGACTGCGTCTACATCGTCCTTCCGGTCGGGCTGCATGCGGAATATACGATCCGCGCGCTGGAGGCGGGCAAACACGTCCTGTGTGAAAAGCCGATGGCATCCACATCCCAAGAGGCCGAGGCGATGATTGCTGCTGCCGAAGCTGCACAGCGCAAGCTAGGCGTCGCCTATCGCGTGCATTTCGAACCGAACAACATGCACGTGCTGGATCAGGTGCGCGGCGGTGCGTTAGGCACCATGCGCTTTGTCTCCGCCGATCACGGGTTTTCCGCCAATCCCGAGTTTCCTCCGCATAAATGGCGGCTGGAGAAGGCGCTCGGTGGTGGCGGCTCGATGTGGGATATCGGCATCTACGGCATCAATACCTCGCTCATGATGCTGCCAGGTGACCGGGTGACATCGATTTCTGCGGCCTATGCAACGCCAGAGGGCGACCCGCGCTTTAACGAAGTCGAGGGAGCGATCGATTATCGGCTGAGGATGGCGACCGGCATCAATGTCCAGGGTTCTTCTTCCTATTGCTACAGTCCCTATGCCTCGCGGCAGCGCTACTTCGGAAGCGATGCCAGCATCGAGATGCAGCCGGCGACGACC
>CAYPGL010000054.1:0-6234 GCA_964410035.1 uncultured Qipengyuania sp.
CCTGACTCGGCGCGTTGAAGCGCGAATAGACGAGTCCGTCCGCGCCGCCGGGACGCTTGCCGGTGATTCCTTCGAAGTGGCGCTTCCCGTCGGCAGCACTGGGGAAGGCAAAGGTCGAGGTGAGGAAGATCGGAGCTTTGAGGCTGCCTTCGGACAGTACCGGATCGAAGCCGTGGCCCATCATCAGCGTGCTGGGCTTGAGCTCTCGCCCATTGATCTTGGTGACTTCGGGCTTGGGTGCCATGCGCGGCGAAGTAGGGTCGATATCGTGGTCGCTCATGGTGAGAGCATCCTTCCTGCATATCGCTCCCAGGAAGGCGGGAGCCGGGAGAACTGGCCGGGGCGCCCGTTCCTAACCTCCGCAGGAACGCCTCTCCACCGACAGCCGATATGGGCCTGCCAATATGGCGGACGCGAACGGGAATCAACTGCCTGCTCAGACCAGCGCGCCAATCCCCCAGACTGCCCCGACGATCATGAAAATGCCTGCCAAGTCGAGCAGGAGACCTGCCTTGACCATGCGCTCGATGCGAATGCGCCCGGTTGCCCATGCAATGGCGTTCGGGCCGGTGCCGGCGGGCAGCATGAAACCCCAGCTCGCAGCGAGGGCCGCAGGCATGGCCAGGAGGATTGGATCGACGCCGAGCGCCACCACCAGTGCGGCGACCACGGGAATGATTCCGCTGGCGGTGGCGACGTTGCTGGCGAATTCGGTGATGAGCACCACCATCGCCACGACCGCTAACGCGACGAGGATCAGAGGCCAGCTTGCGAGCGGGAGCAGCGCCTGACCCAGCCAGTCGGCCAGCCCGCTTGCACCCATGCCAGCCGCGAGTGCCAGACCGCCGCCGAACATCATGATCACTCCCCAGGGGGCACGGTCGGCCTCTTTCCAGAGTAGCAGCGGCCGGCCGGTTCCGTCAGGCAGGAGGAACAGCGTCAGCCCCATGGCGACGGCGATGGTCCCGTCGGTGAGCGAACCTTCGGGCAGGTGTGGCGCGATCCACATCTGCCCCATCCACAACGCGAAGGTCACCGCGACCACGGGGACGAGCCGTTTCTCCGCGCTGCTCCAGGCCGTATGCGTGTCGATGGCGCGGCGGGCGGCCTCGGTGTCGAAGGGGTGCGAGGCGACCTTCTGGACCCGCGCCACCAGAAATGCCGCCAGCGGGACGCCGAGGATTACAACCGGCAGGCCGTACAGCGTCCATTGCGCAAAAGTGATGCGCGTGCCGGTCATCGTGTCGAGCAGTCCCACCGCGATTGCATTGGTCGGCGATCCGACCAGCGTGCCGAGCCCGCCGATGCTGGCCGCAAAGGCGATACCTATCGGAAGGGCTCCCGCCAGTCCTTCGGTATCCCCCTCGGGGGATCCCCCGCTCGCCAGAACCGCCACCGCCATCGGCATCATGATGAGCGCGGTGGAGGTGTTGGAAATCAGCATCGAAAGGATTGCGGCCGTCACCATGAAGGCCAGCAGCACCCCTGCCTGTCCGCGGTGGCCGGCGATCCTCAGCAGTGCGAGCGCAAGGCGCCTGTGCAGCCCGGTCCGCTCGATGGCGAGTGCGATGAAGGCCCCGCCAAGAATCAGGAAGAGGATGGGCGAATAATAGGCGCTTGCCGTCTCCCCCGCATCCATCACCCCGGCAAAGGGCAGCACCAGGAAGGGCATCAGGGCGGTGGCGGTGAGCGGCAGCGCCTCGGTCATCCACCAGGCGGCCATCAGAACGACGAGACCCGCAACGATCATGGCCTCGCGGCCCATTCCGGCGGGCGTCGGCAGCAGGATGCTGGCCAGCAGAGCCAGTGCGCCCACGCCCAGTCCGATACGCTTGGCGGTCATCCCTCTCTCCCCTGCCATGCTGCTAGCAAGCGGCGAGGGCCAGGGCTAGTGCGTCAAGTCGAGCGTTAGGCTGTCGATATGCGAGCGCAGTGCTGCTCTGTGGCGCCGGGAACGTCATTGACCCGCCGCAGCGCGATCTGGCCTTCCTGCCGCACCGGGCGTCCGTCGGGGTCTTGAGCGGTAATCGTCGCGTCGCTGGTTTGGTAGGATGAGCCTGCCGCGTCTTCCATGCTGCCATCGGAAACGGCGACGGGTCGTCACTCGATTTCGGGAGCAGTTTCCTCGGCTGGGACCTCTTCACCCGTTGTCGGCGACAGGACGATCACACGGCCGCGCAATTCGCCGTCGCGGAGCAACTGCTCGATCTTCTGCTGGCGCTCACCAAGGAGACGCGCGATCGAGGGGCTGATGCGCGTATCCTGTGGCATGCCTCCCAGTTCAACATAACTGTAGCTCGGTTCCTTTTCCCCACCGGCCAAATCGGCAACCGTGTCTTCATAGCGATTTATTTCAAATTCCCCGCCTCGCGCGAGCAGGCTCGAAACTTCCGGTGCGGCGTGTTCTGCAAGATGTGTACGCAGGTCTTCATCCATACGCGGGAAGTAGAAGGGGGCTGCTTCCTCGTAGATTCTCGACACGCTGATATTCTTGCCGAAGGTCTCAATCCCGCGCAGCGAATTGACGAATTCACGCGCCGAGCTACCTAGAAGCTCGGCCACATTCTCCCCTGTGTACGCTCTTCGCTGGATAGAAGGGCCTCCGATGTCTCCCCGGAAGAAGCCATAGATGACATCGGGATCGTTCCAGTTGGGAAAGACGATCCGAGTACGGATGTCGTGCGGGCTGAGGGCGATTCCGTCGACGGTCACGACCTTCGCCTGGTCGAGCGGAGTTCGTTCGGGGCCAAATTTGGGCAGCGAAGGCGACTTGATCGGGTAGTTGATCGCAATCTGTTCGATGACAGCGACGTTATGGAGATTCATCCAGTAGGAGAGCTGTTCGTTTCGCGGCAGCGACGCGATATCGATTTCGCTTCCGAGCCGCTCCAGATCTTGTCGGTACTCGGTCAAGGGCGTGATGTCCTTTTCCTCGAGCATGGAAAAGACGATCCGGTTGCCTTCCAGCCTGTAACGCGAGGTGTGCCCCCAATTCATCCTCGATCCGATAATGGGATCGGGATTGCGCGATCCGTCGCGCGTCGAAGGCCACATCCGCAGCACCATGTACTCAAGCGCGGTGTCGAAGAACGAATATTCGAACTTGGTTTCTTCGCCCGACGGTCGGGGGACGAAACGTTCGATCACATTGCCTGCGGTAACACTGCTTTCTGGCGTTGCGCGCTCCTGAGCGTGGAGGGGAAAAGCGCAGGCTATGCTGGCAACTGCGCCGAGAGTAACGACCGAACGGAAAACCATGGCTCTACGTGTCCCAATATCACGAATACATATCGGAATGCATGCTACAGATCTTTTCGTACGTGAGACCTATGTTTCGCTGAGCGATTGATCTGATCCGTCGAACGCTCCCAGCGGTGAACTTCGAAAATCGGCTGCAACAGCAACGGGGCGGACACTCGCGTGCCGCCCCGTCAAAAGTTCTCGGATAGCCCGCGCTGCCTATTTCGGCGCGAGCACCATCACCATCTGGCGACCTTCGAGGCGTGGGAAGCTTTCGACCTTGGCGGTCTCTTCCATATCGTCACGCACACGGTTGAGCAGGTCCATGCCCAGCTGCTGGTGCGCCATTTCGCGGCCACGGAATCGCAGGGTGCACTTCACCTTGTCGCCGTTGTCGATGAATTTGTGCACGTTGCGCATCTTCACATCGTAATCGTGATCGTCGATGTTCGGGCGCATCTTGATTTCCTTGATGTCCTGCGTCTTCTGCGTTTTACGCTGCAGGTTGGCCTTCTTCTGCGCTTCGAAGCGATATTTGCCGACATCGAGGTATTTGCAAACGGGCGGGTCCGCATTGGGAGACACTTCGACGAGGTTGAGGCCAAGCTCGTTAGCTTGCTCGGTCGCTTCGCGGGTAAGCATTACCCCCAGGTTTTCACCTTCGTGATCGATCACGCGGACCTTGGGGACATTGATCATGTTGTCGTAGCGCGGACCGCTTTTTACGGGCATTTGCATGCTGCGCCGGGGTGGACGGGCTATGGGGTATTCTCCTTTGTAACGTCTCTATCGAATGCGGGGATGTAGGCCCTGTTCCGCAGATTCGCAAAGGGGAAGGCATTCCCCATGCGGATTTCTCCGCATCCGTTGCCCTTACGCAGCGCGCGACCAAAGGTTGAAGCGAGCAAGCCTGCCCTTTGCAGGTACGACGGCATCGATGCTTTCGGCCGGTTGAAGCGCCTCGAGGATAACCGGATCGGCGGCATTCATCCCCCCGGTATAGGCACCGAAGGCGGGTAGGATCATGCGTCCTGAAGGCTTGCCGCCTGCATCTTCGTTGGCGCTCACCACCGCGCAGGGGCGACGGATGTGGCGGCGATGGACAGTGAGTTGCAGGCGCGGGTGGTAGTGCCCCGAAAGCTCGGGCCGGGTCTCGCCCCGCTGCGCGCGGTGGCGCAGGACCATGCGGCCAATTTCCAGTTCCTCTGCCAGGGTCCCCCCGCAGCGCGCGTCCATGTCGGGATCGTGATTGCCAGTGATCCAGACCCAGTCGACCGCCCTCGTCAGCGCGGAAAGCATTCCCGCGGCATACGGCTCGAGCCGCGCAGAGCCTTCCGAGTCGTGGAAATTATCGCCCAGGGTGATGACCCTACGCGCGCCGGTTTCGCGGATGGCGAGCGCCACGCGCTCCAACGTCTCTCGGCTGTCGTAAGGCGGGACCATTTGCCCGTGCCGGGCGAAAAAGCTCCCTTTCTCTAGGTGCAGGTCGGCCACCAGCAACGCGCGCTCGCGCGGCCAGTAAAGCGCACGGCCCTCGGTGAGGAGCCATTCCTCTCCAGCGAACGAAAGGGGAACCATGCGTCGCTATTGCCGCCTGAGCGCTGCAATGGCAAGGGCTTCTCCATGACTGACTGGACTGATCAGACCGAACAGGCGCGTGGCTGGTTCGAAACCTTGCGGACGCGCATCTGTGCCGAATTCGAAAGCCTCGAGCGCGAAGCTGGCAGCGATGCCGCGTTCGAGTATGACGGTTGGGAACGCGAGGAAGAGGGGAACGACGATCCCGGCGGCGGAACGCGCGGCCTCATGAAAGGCAAGATATTCGAAAAGGTCGGCGTCAATGTTTCGACCGTGCGCGGTAATTTCGCGTCCGAGTTCGCCGCCTCGGTAAATGGCGCCAGCGCAGAGAGCCCTAGCTTCACGGCCACCGGAATCAGCCTCGTCGCGCATATGGCCAACCCGCATGTGCCCGCGGTCCACATGAATACGCGCTTCCTGACCACACAGACCGCATGGTTCGGGGGCGGCGCCGATCTCAACCCTCCGCTTCCCTATGAGAAAGACACCGAGGAATTCCACGCCCGCTTCCGCGCCGCCTGCGCCGCGCACAACCCGACCTATTACGACCGGTTCAGGAAATGGGCCGATGACTATTTCTACATCCCACACCGTGGCGTACACCGGGGAGTAGGCGGAATTTTCTACGACCATCTCGAATGCGATGACGAAGCCGCGTTTGATCGCAATTTCGCCTTCACTAAGGATGTGGGCGAAGCCTTTCTCGACATATTCCCGAAACTGGTGCGTCGCCGGATGGAAACGGAATTCACCGATGCCGACAAGCGCCAGCAGCTCGAATGGCGCGGGCGCTATGCCGAATTCAACCTCGTCTACGACCGTGGGACATTATTCGGGCTCAAGACCGGCGGCAACATCGATGCGATTTTGATGAGCCTGCCCCCCGAGGCGACTTGGAGCTAATCGAGGTCTTTTCGCAATTTCGCTGAGCTAGCGGCTTTTACTCTTTCGGTGCGTAGACGCGCACCCAGTCGACCAGCATTTCGACTTCTCCGCGTTTCACCGCATCGACGGTTTCCTGCGGCACGCCGTTATAGGGCTCCTCGATGCGGCTGGTTTTGCACGGGTATGCACCGCCCATGGCGAAGTTGAGGATAAGATATTTCTCGTTGTCGAAACGCCATTCGCCGTAGTTCTCGACCATCGGGCGGGTCACCCGGTAAGTGACATGGCCGTCGATCAGAAAATCGATCTGCTGGTCGGTCCATTCGACGGCATAGGTGTGCCACTGGGTTACATCCACGCCATTGGGGAAGAAGAACTTGTTCACCAGCGGGGTCTCACCCGAGTAGCCCGGGCCGTGCAGGGCGACGCCGATCCAGTCTTTCTCGCCGACATATTCCATGATGTCGATTTCGCCCGTGTCTGGCCATCGGTCGTTGCCCAGCAGCCAGAAGGCCGGCCATACGCCGACGT
>CAYPGL010000054.1:6244-9072 GCA_964410035.1 uncultured Qipengyuania sp.
CGGGCAGTTTGATGCGCGCTTCGGCGCGGCCGTGCTGGAAGTCGAACTTGCCCTGGCTTTCGATACGGCCGGACAAGAAAGGGGCGTTTCGTTCGGTCTTGGGGTCGACACCGGGCTTGAACACGGGACGCAATACCAAGGCACCGCCATCCGCCCCCGCTACATCGCTGCGAAATGCGATGGTCGAGGGGTCGTCGATATAGACCTGCTGTTCGTTGTTCACCCAGAAGTCGGGACCGATTACGATCCACTTGTCACGGTCGAGCGCGCCGACATCGAATTCATCTGCAAACAGCAATTCGCGCTCCGGCGCGATCGCTTCGGCCAACGCAGCGCCGGCATCGGACTGCTGCGCAAGCACCGTGCTGGGGGCGCCCAAGGTCAGCGCGCAGGACAGGGCAAGGATGGAATTCCGGATCATAACAGCCTCTCCGCCATTGTTTGTTAACGTTCTCATGACTCACTTTTGGTCACATTGCCAGAGCTTGGGTGCGATTTCATCGCCCCACTGGATTACGGTGGCGGGATCGTCGATAGGGCACCCCGCGTATAGTTGGTGCCGGGGCAAGACCCGGCCTGAAGTTAATCCGGGAGAATTCCATGCGTCGCACCATCACTGTCCTGTCCCTGCTGCTCGCCACGACCGCCTGCGCCACGGCTCCGACCGGGTCCGGCCCTGTGACGGTTGCCGAACCGATGATTGCCCCGATCCTATCGAGCCCCGACGCCGTGGATACCATGACCTATGCCCAGCCGCAGGAAGCGCGTGTGACCCATGTGGCACTCGATCTCGCATTGGACTTCGAGGCGAAGCGCGTCGGCGGCACGGCCGACCTGCAGGTGCTTGCAGCTCCGGGCGAGGACGAACTCGTTCTGGATAGCAATGGCCTGCAGATCTCGCGCATTACCGACGGGACGGGACGCGAACTTTCCTACGAGATCGGCGAGACGGTCGAAGACGGCGGCAAGGGCGCGCCTCTGACGATACAGCTCGACGGCGCCCGCAATGTCAGCATCCAGTACATGGCGCCCGCCGATGCGGCAGCCCTCCAATGGCTGACCCCCGAACAGACCGCTGGTGGCGAGTATCCCTACCTCTTCAGCCAAGGTCAGGCGATCCTCAACCGGACATGGATTCCCACGCAGGACAGCCCCGGTATCCGCCAAACATGGGAGGCCCGCGTCACCGCTCCGAAGCCGCTCGACGTGGTGATGAGCGGTGTGCGGCAGGGCGAACCGGAAGATCTGGGCAACGGCCGCCGCGCTTTCCGTTTCGTGATGGACAAGCCGGTACCGCCCTACCTCATCGCTATTGCGGCAGGAGATATCGACTTCCAGGCGATTGGTCCGCGCAGCGGCGTCTGGGCCGAACCTTCAGTGCTGGAGCGTGCCTATAGCGAAGTCGCCGATACCGAAGAAATGATCGACGCGGCAGAAGAGCTTTACGGCGAATACCGCTGGGGCCGCTACGACATGATCGTGCTGCCGCCCGCGTTCCCGTATGGCGGGATGGAAAATCCTGTGATGACCTTCCTCACACCTACCTTCATCGCGGGCGACCGATCGAACAACGGCCTCGTCGCACACGAACTGGCGCATAGCTGGTCGGGCAATCTCGTCACAAATGCGGTCTGGGAAGACAGCTGGTTGAACGAAGGCGTGACCTCCTATTTCGAGAACCGCATCGTCGAGGAGGTGTACGGCGAACAGCGTGCCGAACAGGAAGCCGCGCTCGCCTTTGCCGGGATTGAGGACGTGCTGGCCGAAGTAGGAATGGAGGCGCCCGGTACTGCGCTGCACCACGAATCTACCGGCGCCGAAATCGGCAGCGCGATCACCTATGACAAGGGGCACTTCTTTCTGCGCACGGTCGAAAGCATCGTGGGCCGCGAGCGCTTCGATGCGTGGCTGCGCCAGTGGTTCAACAACCATGCCTTCCAGCCAGCGACCAGTGAGCTGTTCTATGAGGACATGATGGCGAATCTTGTCCGCAACCAGGCCGAAGCCGATCGTTTGAGGCTCCGCGAGTGGATTTTCGAACCGGGCCTGCCGTCCAATGTCGCGCGGCCCGATCCGGCAGCCTTTGCTGAAGTCGATTCGGCGGTGAAGGACTATCAGAACAGCGGCATGATCCCTGCCGCCTATGAAGGCTGGACTAGCGCAGAGCGGATGCGCTTCCTCGACAATATCCCCAAGCAACGGTCAGCGGCGCAGCTGGCCGAACTCGATCGTGCGCTTGAGCTGTCGGGCACACAGAACAACGAGATCCTGTTCCTCTGGCTCGAACTGGCGCTGGCCAATCGCTACGAACCCGCCGTCCCTCAGACCGAAAAGTTCCTTGGCCGCGTCGGCCGCGCGAAGTTCGTCAGTCCGCTTTTCGCGACACTGTGGAGCGAAGGTGACTGGGGCCGCCCGATCGCCACACGCATCTATAAGGAAACCCGTCCGACCTATCACGCGGTGACCCGCGGCGCAGTCGATCGGGTGATGGGACGAAGCGACTAGTCTCACTCGCTCTTTTGCATTGCAATAAGAGACGCTTTGCCCCCATCTTAAACCCCAGATGCTGCGCCAGTACGAACTCGTAGAGCGGGTCCTCGAATACGACCCCGACGCCGACCAGGCGATGCTGAACCGCGCCTATGTCTATACCGTGCAAAAGCACGGGACACAGACGCGTGCCAGCGGGGACCCGTATTTCAGCCACCCGGTCGAGGTTGCTGGCCTGATGACCGACCTCAAGCTCGACCAGGAGACCATCGCCACCGCGCTGCTGCATGATACCGTCGAGGATACGCTGGCGACGATCGATGACATCGAAGCCAATT
>CAYPGL010000055.1:0-8968 GCA_964410035.1 uncultured Qipengyuania sp.
AGACCACGCCGCAATAGCTGGAAGGAAAGCTGCTGGATTCGCTGCGGTTGATGACGACCTGCGCCACGGCAAGTTGGCCGGAAAGCGGTTCACCGCGCGATTCAAAATACACTGCGCCGGCAAGGCAGCGCATTTCATCGGATAGTTCACCCGAAACCGGCATTTCGGCCACAAGTTCGCGCAGGCTGTCAGCCTGTGACACATTTCCTGTAAATTCTGCTGTAGCTTCCTCGGGAAGCTCCTGGACCACTTCTTCGCTGACGAAAACCGGAACCACCTCTTCAGTGAGGGCGATTTCTTCGGTGGTGGTCTCTACGGTCGCTGCGGCGACCTCGGCGCCGGTTTCTTCCGCACCGGCAAACGTTGCAATCATAGTCGCGGCGGCAGCCGCAATACCAAAAAGTGATTTACGCATGATCCCGCTTATCTGGGCGGTGAGTAGCTGCGCAGGCTGGGATCCGATGCGCGTTATATGCGTCTTAAAACTTGGATCCGTTAGCGGGCCTGCCGCTTGCTCCCCGTCTGCGCGCTAGTCTGTCGACACCATTGCCAACTTGACCGCCTGCGCATCGAAGCTGGCGGGCCAAATAGTCTCATTTGAAACCGTGTCAAGTTAACGGACGCTGGAATCTACCAGTCGTTCCACATCGGGACCATCCAGCTCGAGGAACCAACCGTCCCTATCCTGCGCTTGTCTTTTCGAGATATATTGTTCGAATTCTCTAGAATTTTCATCATCTTGTGTGCGTGTGCAAACAAAGGCGCGGGAGCCGTCCATCTGGGGCATCCGCTCCCACACGCGGGTATTTTTGCCACCATTCGTGGTTAATATCACCAGCGTTCCGGCATCGCGTTCGCCTTTCTGCAAAACCATTCCGAACCCTCCGAGGGCTTGAACAAGCCTGAGTAATCCCGCGACTTCGAGGTGTGCCGGAAGCCTCTGATCACCCGTCACGCGGAATATCCCGGCAAACTCGAGAGCGGGATGCGGGATTTCATGAAGGTCCCGGTCCCGCGGCCAATTTCCTCTCCTTCGGCATCAACGAGTTTCGATTCGGCGACGAAAACCCGACGCCGACCGCTGACCCATCGTCCCTCGGCCACGACTTTTCCTCTGCGGACCGGCTTTGTGAAGTGAAGATTGAACGAAGTCGTTAGCAGGAATCGGTCGGTCACCAGTGTATTTGCGGCATAGAAGGCTGCATCGTCGAGCATCTTGAAATAAATCGTTCCGTGCGCCGCACCTGCAGCGTGATAGGCCGATTCAGTGACTTCGAATGTAATTCGTGCCGTGCCTTCGCCCGTGACTTCGAGCGACGAATGGAAAAGCGCATTGACCGGGGCAGAAGAATAAAGGCCTTCGAGCGCACGCCAATGAAGTTCGGCTCCGCTGCCTGCCGTTCCGCCCATTTTCGTTCTCGAGACCCTATTCAGCTACGGGGCTCGACCCAGCCGATCGAACCATCCGCACGTCGATAGACCATATTGTGCACCTCGGTAGCCCCATTCTTGAACAGCAGCGCATTGCCGTTCTGAAGGTCCAGCAGCATGACCGCGTCAGCAACCGAGCATTCGGGGATCATGGCGCTGGTTTCGGCGATGACCGGCGGGCTGTCATGCTCGACCTCGTCTTCATTGTCGGGCTCGGGCGCTGCAAAAATCGTGTATGCGGCTTCCTGCTCGCGCATGGCATGGTCGGCCTGCTCGTGACGATCCTTGATCCGGCGCTTGTAGCGGCGCAGCTGCTTCTCAATCTTTGCTGCCGCCTGGTCGAAAGCCTGGTGGACATCGTGGGCCTCGGCATGACCCTTCAGGGTCAGGCCTTGCATGACGTGCGTGACTATATCGGAAGAAAAGGCGCCGCCTGCCGCCTTGCCGAAAGTGACATTGGCCGAAATAGCGCGATTGAAATACTTCTCGACGATGCTCTGCATTCGGTCCTCAACATGGGTCTGCAAGGCTGCGCCGGTGTCGATCTGGTGGCCCGAAACACGGATATCCATAAAGTCTCTCTCCTTATATCGCGCCCCGAGTTTCTTTTCGTCCCGCTCGGTGGGGTCGGAATGCATGGGCCATGACCTTACCCCCAGAGAGGGCTTTCGATCCCGGCCATGAATTGCCTGTGCCGGACAAGTTCTTCTGCCGTCGGAGCATGGGGTCGTGGTTCGCGTCGCGGTCCTTCGGGAGCCTTGCGTACGGCGACCAAATCCGGCGTGGTAACTGGATCAACCGTCTCGGCCGCAAGTTCCAGTCCGATTTGGCGACCACCCTTCAGCTCTACATAGACCTGCGCAAGAAGCTCGGCATCGAGGAGGGCGCCGTGTTTCACGCGGTGACTGCGGTCGATTCCATAGCGGGTGCACAGCGCATCGAGCGAAAGCTTGGCGCCCGGATGGCGTTTTTTGGCAAGACCTACGGTATCGATCATCCGGGTCATGCAGACCGGCTCGCATTCGCACAGCAAAAGTTCGGCGTTGAGAAACCCGAAATCGAACCCAGCATTGTGTGCGATCAGCGGAGCATCGCCGATAAATTCGAGTAGCTCGTGAAAGATTTCCCGAAACACCGGCTTGTCGGCAAGAAACGCGCTCGAAAGACCATGCACCGCCTCTGCGCCTGGAGGCATGTCACGCTCTGGATTGTAATAGGCGTGATAGGTTTTCCCGGTGGGAACGAGATTGAACATCTCCACGCAGCCGATTTCCACCATCCGGTCACCCGTCTTTGGGTCGAGGCCGGTAGTTTCGGTGTCGAAAACGATTTCACGCATCGAGTAATCTATCGGACTCACAGACGAAGATTACAAGGGCAGTTCGCCAGCTATCTCCGTATGAAGCAGATCGATCAGAGCGATTACCTCCCGCTCGGTTTCCGTCAGCGATTGGCCGGTATCGAGGATGTGGTCGGCGCGCTTGCGCTTTTCGGAGTCCGGCATCTGAAGCGAGAGGATGTGGGCGAATTTTTCTGGCGTCATGTCCGGCCGGGACAACACGCGGCGGCGCTGGACTTCTGCGGGAGCTGAGACGACTACCACGCGGTCGACGGTACTATGAGCCCCCTTCTCGTACAACAGAGGGATATCGAAGACGACGAATGGTGTGCCGTAATGTTCGAACAGGAAAGCTTCCCGCGCCCTCGTCACAGCCGGATGTACGATCGCTTCCAAACGGGCCAACGCACGCTTGTCGCCGAATACGTGATTTCCCAACTTGTCACGCAGCACTCCTGCTTCCCCGGTACTGCCGGGAAAGGCCGCCTCTATGGGCCCAACCAGTCTGCCACCCGGGCCCTGCATTTTACGCACTTCGGCGTCGGCGTCGAAAACGGGCACGCCAGCCGCCTCGAACATCGCGGCAACGGTCGACTTCCCCATGCCGATGGAGCCGGTGAGACCGACGGTGAGGGGCTTAGTCATGCCATCAATCTTTCCCGCAATTCGGCATCGAATTCTCGGGGTGGCTCAACTCCGAAGAAGTGCACGAATGCCGCGGCGGCCTGGCCGATCAGCATTGCAAGACCGTCGATGGTCCCGAACCCGGATTCTCGAGCCGATCTGAGAAATTCGGTTTCGACAGGATCGGTGATGATATCATAAGCGATCGAACCGGGCGGGGCATGGGTCCAATCGAACGCAAGGGGGGGCTGGCCGCGCATGCCGAGAGGACTGGCGTTGACGATCAGATCGCAGCAACCCTCACGGTCGTCGAAAGAGAAGTCGGTAGGTTTGGCGAAATGCGCGAGCGGCGCGGCATGATGCTCACCCTTTGCCAATTCGCCGAGCAACGCCCTGGCCTTCTCGGGATTGCGGCCCGCGAGCACGAGGGTGAAACCTTCCCCAGCCAATCCTGCGACGATAGCCCGGGCTGCCCCTCCCGTCCCCAATACTCGCGCCATGCGGAAGTGATGTTGGCGCGCCAAGCGTTCGCGCAATGGCTCAAGGAAACCGGCTACATCGGTGTTGCGCCCAATCAGCGCGCCGTTGAATGCGCGATGGACCGTATTCACTGCGCCGACCCGTTCCGCCAGCGGATCGAGCCGGTCGATCATTGAAATTACCGATTGCTTGTGAGGCATGGTCACATTGCAGCCGCGCCAGTCCGGATCCTGGCGACGCATCTCGAGATAATGCGCCAACTCGTCGCTCGTTACATGATGCGCCCGGTATGCCGCGTCGAGACCTAGCTTCTGGATCCAGAAGCCGTGGATCGCAGGCGATTTCGACTGTGCAATCGGATCGCCGATCACTTCAGCATATTTGGTCACGTTGGGAGCACGCCTTCTTCGCGCAGCGCGCCCAGCACCTGAAGCAACGGCATACCGAGCACCGTGAACTGGTCGCCCATTATACTATCGAACAATTGCACCCCGGGCCCCTCGATTCGGAACACCCCGACACAGTACGCAACTTCCGGCCATTCGGCGTCGAGGTAGGCTTCGATGAAGTCTTCTGAGAGCTCTCGGACCCGTAGCCTCGCAAAATCGGAGCCAACCCAGACGATCTGCCCGTCTTTCGCCAATGCTGCGGCGCTGTGGAGCGTCATCACCTTGCCAGAGAAGAAGCGCAGGTGTTCGGCCGCTTGTTCGCGGCTGGCAGGCTTGTCGAACCTCCGTCCCTCTAGCTCGACCAACGAATCGCTTCCGAGCACGAGGCGTTCGTCTGCCACCAATGCTGCCTTGGCCGCTGCGAGTGCCTGGGCCACTTCCGAAGGATCCGCGCCATCCATCTCGGCTTCCAGCGCGCGTTCATCGAGATTCGCCACGACAGCCTCGAAGGTAATGCCGGCACCCTCGAGCATAGCCTTGCGCGATGCCGAATTCGACGCGAGCACGATCCCGGTACCACCGATCATGCTCATATCGCCTTTACCCCTTCGAATTCGCCCGCTTCACGATGCCCGCGCTCGCCGTAAAGCCTGATGATCGCGGCAGCGGTTTCTTCGATCGACCTCCGCGTAACATCGATGACCGGCCAGCCATTGTCGACGAACATCCGGCGAGCAAAGGCCACCTCATTTTTCACCCGTTCGTTATCGACATAGGCAGTTTCGGTCTTCTCGTTCAGGGTCAGCAGCCGGTTGCGTCGGATTTGCACCAGTCGTTCTGGCGCGGTTGTCAGGCCGATCACCATGGGTTTCTTCAGTTCGAACAGTTTCGGAGGCGGAGGGCTTTCCACCACGAGTGGTATGTTAGCGACCTTGTATCCCCGATTTGCCAAATAGATGCTGGTCGGCGTTTTCGAACTGCGCGAGACCCCGGCAAGGACCATGTCAGCCTGCTCCCAATTCTCCCATCCGACGCCGTCGTCATGCGCGATGGTGAACTGGATCGCCTCCACTCGGTCGAAATAGGCCTTATCCATCTGGTGCTGGCGGCCCGGCCGGCCATGTGCCTCCTGCCCCAAGGCCTTTTCGAGCGCTTCGGTCACCCGGTCGAGGATAGGAACGGCAGGTAGTCCGTTCTGTGCGCAAACCTGCTCCAGCCTTATGCGTGCTTCCTGGTTTACGAGCGTGAACAGGACGAGCCCCGGATTGGCCTTGAGTTCTGGAACGATGCGCTCGAGATGCTGCTTGCTGCGAACCATAGGCCAGAAATGGCGAACAATGGCAGCGTCATCGAACTGTGCAAGTGCCGCTTTTGCCAGCATTTCCAAGGTTTCGCCGGTACTATCGGACAGGAGATGAAGATGGATGCGATCGGAAATAGGGGCCTCGGATCGGGTTGTGGACAGCGATGGGATAAACCACGGGACAGGTCTGGCGACAAGTTCGGTGATGAATTCGCTCCCCACTACGAGTCAGGTAGGGGGGTGATTCCCACACACCAAATGCGAAGTTGTGCGCAGGCTGGGGACAGTGGGGAGAAGTTTGACTCGACTCAAACAGCATGGCGATTCGGATTGCGCCGAGCGGCCCTTTCCACGGCGGGATAAATAGGGCAGGAGCCGCTTATGCCCGATATCCACAGGGCCAACAGACTCCATCAAACCTTATATATACTTAGTATTATTGGACTCCTGAATGCCCGGTCTCCTTCTAGACACGCTGAACGGCAAGCGCGCTACGCAGGTCCCTCTCTGGCTCATGCGCCAGGCAGGCCGTTATCTTCCCGAATATCGCGACCTTCGCGCCCGGAAGGGCGGATTTCTCGCGATGGCTTACGATAGCGAGGCAGCATGCGAGATTACCATGCAGCCGATCGATCGGTTTGGTTTCGACGGGGCAATCCTGTTTTCCGATATCCTGATCGTTCCCCATGCGCTTGGTCAGAAGCTTGAGTTCCTGGCGGGCGAAGGACCGAAACTTTCACCGCCGCTTGTCGACCGTTCGCTCGATGAATTGACTCGTGATCCTTCCCGCTACCTCCCGATCTACGAGACCGTTCGACGGTGTCGTCAACGGCTTCCGGAAGGTGTCACTATGCTGGGTTTTGCGGGAAGCCCTTGGACCGTGGCGACCTATATGATTGCGGGTGAAGGCAGCCGCGATCAGCACGAAGCGCGTGCCTTGGCCTATCGCGATCCCGGTGCGCTGCAGGTGATCGTGGATGCGGTAGTGGATGACACAATCGTCTATCTGTCGGGACAGATCGAGGCTGGCGCTGAAGCAGTTCAACTCTTCGACAGTTGGGCAGGCAGTCTGGCTCCCGACGAATTCGAGCGCTGGGTAATCGCGCCCAATGCGCGGATCGTGACAGCCCTAGCTGAGAAACATCCAGATATTCCGGTGATCGGCTTTCCGAAAGGATCGGGCGAGAAGCTGCCGGCCTATGCCCGGGAGACGGGTGTGAAGGCCGTCGGCATCGACGAGACGCTCGATCCCGCTTGGGTATCTCGAGAGCTGCCTGAAAACTTGCCGGTGCAAGGGAACCTGGATCCCCTTCTGTTGCTGGCGGGATCTGACCAGCTAGAAAAGCGGGTGCGGGCAATTCTTGAAGCTTTTACCGATCGCCCCCACGTTTTTAATCTAGGCCATGGCATCGACCGCCGCACGCCGATCGAACACGTCGAGCGGCTTATCGAGGTCGTACGCGGCTGGCGGGGGTGAAATTCTCGTATCGATCCACTAAGTCGCGGTCATGCAGGATGTGCTTTCGATGACCTACCTCTGGCTCAAGGCTGGCCACATCATTTTCATGGTATTCTGGCTGGCGGGTCTGTTTATGCTTCCGCGCCAGATGATCTATCTGCATCCCGCCAGCCAGGGATCCGGCGAATCCGCTCTCTGGGCCAAGCGGATGGGGCTCCTGCGCAGGATTATCCTCACGCCCAGTATCATTGTGGTGTGGATCCTAGGCTTGCTGCTGGCCCAAACCACGCATGCGTGGGGTGAGGGGTGGCTGCACGCCAAATTGCTGCTTGTCGTGGTCCTGAGCGGCTTCCACGGGTATCTGGTTGCTCAATCAAAGAAAATGGCCGCCGGGGAGCGCCCGCTGAGCGATAAACAATTGCGGCTGCTGGGCGAAGTGCCGGGAATACTCCTGGCTTTGATCGTGGTTCTCGTGGTGGTGAGGCCGTTCTGAACTTCCACCCATCGCTTTGCCGATTGACGTGGGCTGCGCATCAAATTATTTGAAGCTCACCTACCGGCTAAAGGCCCCTTACATCCGAAAGGGCCGGGTCCGCTTTCTCCAAGCCCATACCGACCTGCCGGCCATCCATATTTGAATTCGAGAATAATAATGCATCTCAAGGACTTGAAAGAAAAAGCGCCTGCAGATCTCGTGGCCATGGCCGAGGAACTGGGCGTTGAAGGCGCATCGACTATGCGCCGGCAGGACCTGATGTTCTGCATCCTTCGCGAACTCGCGGAAGACGAGGAATACGAAGAAAAGATCATGGGTATAGGCACCATAGAGGTGCTTCAGGATGGTTTCGGCTTCCTGCGCAGCCCCGAGGCGAATTATCTCGCCGGTCCCGACGATATCTATGTCTCGCCCAATCAGGTCCGTAAATGGGGCTTGCGCACTGGCGATACGGTCGAAGGTGAAATTCGCGCCCCGAAGGAAGGCGAACGCTATTTCGCGCTGACCAAGCTCTACAAGGTCAATTTTGACGATCCCGATGCGGTCCGTCATCGTACCAATTTCGACAACCTCACGCCGCTTTATCCGGACGAAAAGCTGTCGCTCGATACGCTCGACCCAACGGTCAAGGACAAGTCGGCGCGGGTGATCGATATCATCTCGCCCCAGGGCAAGGGCCAACGTGCGCTGATCGTCGCCCCTCCGCGTACCGGTAAGACGGTGCTGCTGCAGAATATCGCCAAGGCGATCACGGACAATCACCCCGAGGTCTTCCTATTGGTCCTGCTGGTCGATGAGCGTCCAGAGGAAGTTACCGACATGCAGCGCAGCGTGAAGGGTGAGGTGATTTCCTCGACCTTCGACGAACCTGCTAACCGCCACGTCCAGGTAGCGGAAATGGTGATCGAAAAGGCCAAGCGGCTCGTCGAACACAAGCGCGACGTGGTCATATTGCTAGATTCGATCACGCGTCTCGGACGAGCCTACAACACTGTGGTGCCCAGCTCCGGAAAGGTGCTTACCGGCGGTGTCGATGCCAACGCACTGCAGCGTCCGAAGCGGTTCTTCGGTGCGGCGCGTAACATCGAGGAAGGCGGATCGCTCTCGATCATCGCCACCGCGCTGATCGATACCGGCAGCCGCATGGACGAGGTCATCTTCGAGGAGTTCAAGGGCACGGGTAACAGCGAAATCGTGCTCGACCGCAAGGTCGCCGACAAGCGCATCTTCCCGGCGCTCGATGTGGGCAAGAGCGGAACCCGCAAGGAAGAGCTGCTGGTCGAGAAGGACAAGCTTTCCAAAATGTGGGTTCTTCGCCGCATCCTCATGCAGATGGGCACGATCGATGCCATGGAATTCCTGCTCGACAAGATGAAGGATTCCAAGACCAACGAGGACTTCTTCGCCACGATGAACCAGTAGGGTTCTGCGAAATTTCGATTGGAAA
>CAYPGL010000056.1:0-2716 GCA_964410035.1 uncultured Qipengyuania sp.
CACTGCCAGCTATGCCATGCTGGGCGACATTCATATCGCAGAACCGGGCGCGCTCATCGGCTTTGCCGGGCAGCGCGTGATCCAGGATACGATCCGCGAGCAGTTGCCCGATGGCTTTCAGCGCGCCGAATACCTCCACAAGCACGGCATGGTCGACATGGTGGTTCACCGCCACGATCTGCGCGATACGCTGGCGACTGTGCTCGATTATCTGGCGCCCGCCAAGGCGGCCTGACCCTTCGCATGCGGGACTTCGCCCGCTCCGCCGATGCTTCGGTACAGGCCCAGCTCGACCGGCTGGGGAGGCTGAGCGTGCCGGACGGACGATTGGGATTGGAGACGATCCGGGCTTTGCTGGAACGTCTCGGCAATCCGCATCGCCGGTTGCCACCGGTGTTTCATGTTGCCGGGACCAACGGCAAGGGCTCCACATGCGCCTTCTTGCGCGCGATGTTGGAAGCGGAGGGGTACAATGTTCACGTCACCACCAGCCCGCATCTGGTCCGGTACAACGAACGTATCCGGGTGGCGGGCGATCTGATCGCCGACACGAGACTGGCGGACCTCCTCGCCGAAGTGCTGGATGCGGGCGGAGACCTGAACCCCAGCTTCTTCGAAGTGACCATCGCCGCCGCGTTCACCGAATTCGCGCGCGTTCCCGCTGATGCCTGCGTGGTCGAAGTCGGCCTCGGCGGCCGCTTCGATGCGACAAATGTGCTGGAGCCGGACGTGCTGGCCGCCTGCGGTATCGCTGCGCTGGGGATCGATCACGAGCGCTTCCTGCTCGCACCTGAGCAAGGCGTACCAGAAGTCCCGCTTGCCCGCATTGCCTTCGAAAAGGCCGGGATCGCCAAGCAAGGCTGCACCCTGATCACGCTGGACTACCCCCCACCGGCATGCGGCGAGATAGAGGCGGCGGCCGCCCGCAACGGCTCCCCGCTTGCAATGCGCGGGCGGGATTGGTCGATGAGTGCCAGCACAATCGGCCTGCTTTATACCGACCGGCAGGGCGAACTCTCTCTCCCGCTTCCCGCACTGACCGGCGCTCACCAGCCAGAGAACGCTGCTCTGGCAGTCGCAATGCTACGGCATCAGGATCGAGTCGCGATTTCAGCGGGAGCTTTAGCTGCTGGGATACGCCAGGCGAAGTGGCCTGCCCGCCTGCAGCGTCTTACTCCCGGCCCGCTGGCGCGAAAGCGTGTCATCTGGCTGGACGGAGGGCACAACCCCTCCGCCGGAGATACGCTAGGACGCCACTTCTCAGGTCAGCGCCTGCACCTGATCATCGGCATGCTCGACGCGAAAGACCCGGCAGCGATCGTACGGCCGCTGAGCCATGCTCTTGCCAGCATTACCGTGGTCCCCGTTCCCGGCCACGACTGGCACGGGCCCGAAACTTTTGGCGCCGGGGTGCCGCTGGCGGAGGATGTTCCCTCCGCCCTTGCAGCCCTGCCCGACGATGGCTTGCCCGTCCTGATCGCAGGCTCGCTCTACCTGGCGGGCGAAGTCCTGCGGCTCAATGGCGAACTGCCCGACTGATCACTTCGCCGGAACGGCCTCCCCGGCCTCTGGCGCAACGATACCTGCTTCCTTCTTCCCGCGGCTTTCGCGGTACCATTCGAAGCACACCAGCACCGCTGCACCAAGACCGATCCAGGTCGTCAGGATGAACACATCGAAATAGCCCTGATTCTCGATCATCTCCCCCAGTGCCCCGCGCCCGAGAGTACCCACCAGCAAGGTCAGCGACGACAGCAGAGCATACTGCACTGCACTGAACTTCTTGGATACGATCGACGATAGCCAAGCGACATAGGCCGCGCCGGCGACACCAATTGCGAGGTTTTCGAAGGCGATAGTGATGGTCAGCTTGGCGAGCGCGGCGTCGCCGATGCCAGGCACCTGCTCGATCAGGTATGTGAAACCCACGAAATCGCTGAACGCCTGCATATTCGCGCCGCCAATCGCCATGTCCGCATAAAGAAGGTTCGTCAGTGCGGCCAAAATGCCGCCGATCAGCAAGGTAGCCATCCGTCCTATCGTGGTCAGCAACAGCCCGCCCAGCGCGAGCCCGGCTATGATGGCACCCACACCGAAGAACTTTGAGGCGAATGCCACGTCATCATTCGTGTACTCAAGTTCGCCCAAGTAGAAGGGATAGGCAAATGTTCCCCAGATCGCGTCGCAGATACGATAGGTCAGGACCACCGCCAGGATGAGCACCAGCGACCAACCCATACGCCCGACGAATTCGACGAGCGGAAGGACCAGCGCACGATACAGGTGATCGAGCGCAAACGAACCTCCCTTTGCCGGTTCGATGTCCTGCGCCAGAATATGCTCGCCCCGGCGCTTCTTGCTGGCAAGCCAACCGGCAATGAGTGCAGGCAGGATAATTGTCGCCACGATGATCCACGGGCCTACATTTATCGTGAAATCCGTCGGATTGGGCCGGTCTTCCGGCGCATAGGTCAATGACATGATCATGAACGTCAGGACCACGCCGATTGCCCCTGCCCAAAGCAAACCGACCAGCAGCAGCGCACGATTGCGGACCGAAGGCTCCAACTCCCCTGCCTTGCGAAGCGCACGAACCTGCAGTTCGACCGTTGGCTCGACTTCGAATACGCGCTCGGGATGCTGCGCGAGAACTGGCAGCGCGCCGGCGGCTTCGCGGCGACCGTGCTCGATTACGTCACGCGCTCGGGCTCGGTGC
>CAYPGL010000056.1:2726-8964 GCA_964410035.1 uncultured Qipengyuania sp.
GTTCGCTTTCGGTGGCAAGGTCTCCTGCATTCTCGCTCGCATTGGGTGCCCACAGGCCGACGAAGCCAACGGCGAGCAGGATAGCGCCCATCATCGCATAGGTTTCAGGCCAGCCGATGCGCGCGGCAATGATCAGGCCCAACGCGCCGCCGACTAGCGAGGATAGGCGATAACCCATCTGATAAACGGTCGAGAGGATGTCGATGGTCGCGCGTTCGTCAGCCACGTCGATGCGCCATGCGTTGATCGCTATGTCCTGCGTGGCGCTGGCAAAGGCGCCGATCCCCGCAAGCAGGCTGAACCAGCCAAGCTGGGTCCTCGGTTCGAGCACGCTCATGGTGACAAGGATGATTCCCAGCAGCACCTGCATTGGGACGATCCACTGCTTTCGTCTCCCCAGCTTGCGCAGGATCGGAATGTTCACCTTGTCGATCAACGGCGACCAGAGGAACTGGAAGGCGTAGGCGAGTCCGATGAGGGAGAATATCCCCATGGTTTCGAGGTCGACCTCTGCTTCGGTCAACCAAGCGAAGAGCGTGCCGAGGAAGAGAGCGAAGGGTAGTCCGCTGGCAAAGCCGAACAGTAGCATGAAACCGGTCTTGCGATTGGTCAGCGCAAGGGCGAGTACCTTCCACGCGGATTTCTTTTTTTCTTCAACCGCTTCGGCCATGCCCTAGCGTCCTTCCGTTTTGATCTGTTTTTTGCGACACTAGCGCTCGGAGAGAGAAAGGAACAGGCGCGATGGGAGTTCCCTCCACGCTACTCGATGGACGCCGGCCGACCGCCGGCATGCTGGCGCTTGCACAGGATATTGCAGACAACAAGGAACGCGATGGTCTGGGTCAGACAACCGTGCCCGCTCACGTCTACACCGATCCCGAGTATTGGGCGCGCGAGAAGAACGCGATCTACGACCGGCTGCCACAAATTCTCTGCCCCAGCGCGCTGCTGCCGGATGCCGGAATGGCGGTTCCGCATGATGCAACGGGACGGCCGCTACTGATTACCCGCGATTCTACGGGAAAAGCTCACGTCTTCCTCAATGTCTGCCGCCATCGCGGCACACGCCTTGTCGAAGGCAGCGAGGTCAAATGCGCCAGGAAGCTTGTCTGCCCTTATCATGCCTGGACCTATGCAGTGGATGGCCGCCTCCTAGCCTTGCCCCGCCCGGATACCTTCCCCGAGCTCGAGAAGAGCGAGATGGGACTGGTGGAGTTGCTCTCTCACGAAACCGGCGGGGTTATATGGTTCTGTCCAAAAGAGGAGACGGCAGATTTCAGCATGGCCGATAGGCTGGGAGAGGACTTCAACGCGCTCGGCATGGGCGAGCATGTCCTCTTCCGGCGCAAAACGCATGAGGTGGCAGGCAACTGGAAGCTCATTATGGATGCTTTCCTCGAAAGTTATCACGTCACACGCCTCCATGCGCAGACCATCGGTCCATTCTTTAAAGACGGCGTAACGAGCGGTGACATGATCGGACCGCATGCACGCAGCGCGGTCGGCAGGCTTGAGGAGATGGAGGGCGTCGACCTCAACGACATGGCACAGCTTCGGCGCGTGGTGACCTTCGCATATCAATTGATGCCAGGCGCACTTGTCATCCCCAGTCCGGACTACATCAACCTGATGGTCATGATGCCACAGGCCCAGAATCGGACGCTGGTGGAGGACTTCATGCTCATTCCCGAGCATCCGAGCACCGACAAGGCGCGCGACCACTGGGAACGCAGCTGGGCGCTGCTTGACGGCGGGGTTTTCGCCTCCGAAGATTTTCGCGCCGCCGAGCTCGGCCAGCAAGGGCTGGAAACCGGCGCGGTTCCAGAATTGACGCTCGGCACGATGGAAGGCGGCATCAAGCGTTATAACGAGACAGTCGAGGAAGCCTTGCGCGCCGCCAACTGAAGGCCTAACCGCGCGTCCATGTCCGACAACAGACTTCCCGAGGCCGGCGACCGTATCGCCAAGCTGCTCGCGCGCGCGGGTGTTGCCAGTCGCCGAGAGATCGAGCGGATGATCGCAGACGGGCGCGTTTCGCTCGACGGTAAGGTGCTCACCACCCCGGCCATCAAGTTGGAAAGCCTGCGCGGCGTGTCCGTGGACGGAAAGCCTGTCGGCGATGCAGAAGACACCCGCCTGTTTGCATTTCACAAACCGTCGGGCCTCATCACGGCAGAGCGGGACCCCAAGGGTCGCCCGACGATTTACGCGGCGCTGCGTAATGCACTGCCCAAGGATGCTGGCCGAGTAATGCCGGTCGGTCGCCTCGACTTCAACACCGAAGGCCTTTTGCTCCTTACCAACGACGGCGAAATGAAGCGCGCGATGGAATTGCCCTCCTCAGGAGTGCCTCGCACATATCGCGCGCGCGCCTTCGGCGAAATCACGCAAAGCCAACTAGACGAGCTGATCGAGGGAGTGGAAATCGACGGTATCCGCTACGGACAGATCGAGGCGAATCTGGAAAGGGGTTCGGGGCGCAACCGCTGGATTGAAATGACCCTGCGGGAAGGAAAGAATCGCGAAGTTCGGCGCATTCTCGAACACCTCGGGCTGGAAGTGAATCGCCTCCTGCGGATCGGATATGGCCCCTTCCATCTCGGTGACTTGCGTCGCGGTCAGGCCATCGAATTGAAGCGCGGCGATGTAGAAGCGTTCAAGCGCGACCTGTCGCGTGGGGGCCGTAAGTGAGGATCATTGCCGGGGAGTGGCGCGGGCGGAAGCTGATTGCCCCCAAGGGTGATAGCACCCGCCCTACAGCGGACCGCACGCGCGAGACGTTGTTCAGCATGCTAAACAGCCGGCTTGGCAGTTTCGAAGGACTCTCGGTGCTCGACCTTTTTGCCGGTTCGGGGGCACTCGGGCTGGAAGCGCTATCTCGTGGTGCAGCCCACTGCCTATTCGTCGAACAGGATGCAGACGCGGTGAAGGCGATACGCGCCAACGTGGAAACTTTCGATGCGCGTAGTCGCACCCTGATTCAACAGGGTTCGGTCATGAGCCTCGGCCCGGCCAAGACTGTCCACGACCTCATTCTTCTGGATCCCCCCTACGAGACTGGTGCTGGCCAGGTGGCGCTGGATCGGATGGTCCGACTGGGGTGGATTGGGCCCGCGACATGGATTGCGCTTGAAACTCGCAGGAACGAGGACATCGCCGTCAAGACATTGAAAGTGGAAGCCGACCGCGTAGTCGGAAAGGCCAAAATCACCCTTCTCTCCCTAACGGACTGAGAGAGAATTAAAGAGGGGCAGGCCCACCATAACGGACCCGCCCCTTCCAAGCGTCGCCGCTGTAAACAGCGGCGCAAGGATATTTCAATTAGATATCATCATCAGTGTCGGGACGGGTTGCCGGAAGCGGCTCGTCGATTTCACTAGCAGGGCGTCCCGGCCAATATTCCAGCGGACGGGTAACGCCTGGACCGCGTTTCCCCGCCTCCCATGCGTTAATGCAATTGTCTTGCTCATTGCTTGAGCAAATGGGGATTTCACCGGTCGGTGGCCCTTGGTCGCCCGGAGTGGCCTGAACGACTGCATTGCTCACGAACCGCGGGGATGCGGAACTCGCCGTGCGAGCAGCAGCAGCGGTGGTGCTGGCGTTGTTCTGGGCGGCCATTTGTGCATTGATCTGCTGCCAAGCCATGACGCGCTGTTCCGGCGTCAGTTCATAGACACGGACGCGCTGGTCATCATTGAGCACCCACCAAGCGGTGGTTTGATTGTCGTCGAGCGTCCAGTAATATTCCTGCACCTCGGGAGGCCAAGCATCATACGTCGTCCGCCGATCCATCGGCCAACCATCATACATCATCTGCTGATCGTCAGCTAAAACATAGACGTCGCCTTCAGCATCGACCGCTACCGCATCCTGCGCGGCAGCCGGTGCTACGGTGAAGGCAAGCGCGGCTGCGCTGGCGAGAATTAAATTCTTCATAGTAATGTCTCCTGAGAGGGTCATCGCAATCATTACTACTCAGAGTAGAGCTTAGTTCCGGGACCTTTCCGGTAGGAGGGCTTGTGCTACGACTGTGCGTTCCCTAACTGTTCCGGAACGATGTCCGAAATGCCAGCCCCTGCCGAAAGCGTCGCAAACGACGTAGTTCCGCCATATGCGGCGAGATTGAATCCTCCCCAGCGCGAGGCGGTTTTGACAACCGAAGGGCCGGTTTTGATGCTCGCTGGAGCCGGGACCGGTAAGACAGCTGCGCTCACCGCAAGACTTGCACATCTTATCGCAACTCGCCGGGCATGGCCGAGCGAAATCCTCTGCGTAACCTTCACCAATAAGGCCGCCCGCGAGATGCGCCACCGCGTTGAACGGCACATCGGCGATGCGGTCGAAGGCATGCCGTGGCTCGGAACGTTCCACTCGATTGGCGCAAAGATGCTGCGGCGACACGCGGAACTCGTTGGTTTGCAAAGCAACTATACGATCATCGACACCGACGACCAGTTGCGGTTGCTCAAGCAGCTGATTCAGGAAAACGACCTGGATGAAAAGCGCTGGCCCGCCCGCCAGCTTGCCGGGCTGATCGACCGCTGGAAGAATCGTGGCCTCAATCCGGGCGATCTCGATGCGGTCGAGAACGAAGCCTATGCCAACGGCCGCGGCACGCAATTCTACAAGCTGTATCAAGACCGCCTCAAAGCCCTGAATGCATGCGACTTCGGTGACTTGTTGCTGCACATTCTCAATATCTTCCGCCAGCACCATGATGTGCTGGGGCAGTATCAGCAGCGCTTCAGATACATTCTTGTCGACGAATATCAGGACACTAACCAGGTCCAGTATCTCTGGCTCCGTCTGCTCGCCCAGACCCGCAAGAATATCTGCGTGGTGGGCGACGACGATCAGTCGATCTATTCATGGCGCGGCGCAGAAGTCGCCAATATTCTTAAGTTTGAAAAGGACTTTCCCGGAGCGGCGGTGATCAAGCTGGAGCAGAATTATCGCTCTACGCCGCAAATCCTCGCCGCCGCTTCTGGCCTGATCAACGCTAACAGCGAGCGACTAGGAAAGACGCTGTGGACCGAGCTGCCTGCTGGCGAGAAAGTGCGGATCGTTGGCGTATGGGATGCGCCCGAAGAAGCGCGCCGTGTCGGCGAAGCAATCGAGCGCCTTGAGAGCGAAGGAGCTCCACTGGACCAAGTCGCCATCCTCGTCCGCGCACAATTTCAGACACGTGAATTCGAAGACCGCTTCATCCAGATCGGCCTCAATTACCGCATCGTCGGCGGTTTCCGGTTTTACGAGCGCGCCGAAATCCGCGACGCACTCGCCTATCTGCGTACCATTGCCCAGCCCGCAGACGATCTGGCCTTCGAGCGTATATACAATCAGCCCAAGCGTGGACTCGGAGCCAAGACGCTGGAGGCCATGCGCCGTCACGCGCGCAAGACCCAGACGCCGTTAGCCGCATCTTCACTCGATCTTGCTGATAGCGACGAATTACCTGCTCGCGCGCGCAACACGCTGGTCGGCCTGCTTGGCCAGTTCGCACATTGGCGGAGGCTGGAGGAAAAGGTCTCGCCCTCCGAACTGCTACGCACCGTCCTTGTCGAAAGCGGTTATGAGGAAATGCTCCAGAAGGATCGCAGCGCAGAAAGCGCAGGGCGGCTTGAGAACCTGACCGAACTTGCCCGGGCGATGGAGGAATACGAGACCCTGGGGGATTTCCTCGAGCATGTCAGCCTGGTGATGGACAACGACCGGGCCGACGACGGCGAAAAGCTCACCATCATGACCATGCATGCGGCAAAGGGGCTCGAATTCGATAATGTGTTCCTGCCCGGCTGGGAGGAAGGCGTCTTCCCTAGCCAGCGCGCGATCGACGAAGGCGGCCGTGCCAGTCTCGAAGAGGAACGTCGCCTTGCGTATGTCGCCATTACACGCGCAAAGCGGCGTTGCACGATCTACCACGCAGCCAACCGGCGCATATATGGCCAGTGGACCAGTTCGATCCCTAGCCGTTTCATCGAAGAGCTACCCGGCGAGCATATCGAAAGCGAAACCACTCTTAGTGGCGGCGCCTCTCTATGGCGAGCCAACTGGTCCGAGCAGGAAGATCCCTTCGCCCATGTTTCGAACGCTCGCCCCGATCGCAGCACCGCGCGCGGACCAGGTTGGCAAAGAGCGCTGTCGGGAGGATACGATACTACACCCAAACGTCTGGCCGAGCCGGGCAAGAGCGCTGCCAGCTTCGCGGCCAAGCCGCGTACCGACATTGCAATCGGCG
>CAYPGL010000057.1:0-8832 GCA_964410035.1 uncultured Qipengyuania sp.
GTGTCATGACAAAGCTCCCCAAAGGCAAGGCCGCCATCGCCGGTGCGATCGGTTCCGCCGCCATCGCTGCAGCGCTGCTCTATGCGAACAAGCGCCGCGAAAAGAAAAACCAGCCTAAGCAGCCGGGACCAATCCCTTCCGGCGAGAAACCGGAGACCGATTGATGGACAAGGTGTCGACGATTCATGGCCGCGCGTTCCCGCTGGGGCTGAAAAATGTCGACACCGACGTCATCATCCCGGCGCACTGGCTGAAAACCGTCAGCCGCGAAGGCTTGGGTAAAGGCGCGTTCGAGACGATCCGCCAGACCCCGGGAAACCCCTTCGATCGAGAGGAATTCGTCGGCGCGCCGATTCTGATCGCGGGCGACAATTTCGGCTGCGGGTCGAGCCGTGAACACGCCGCCTGGGCCATGCTCGACATGGGCCTTACCGCAGTGATCGCGCCGAGTTTCTCGGACATCTTCTCAGGCAATGCCTTCAAGAATGGTATCCTGGCGGTCGAACTAACGCAGGAACAGGTCGACCGCTTGCTTGAAGTTGCAAAGGATCACCCGATCACAATCGACCTCGAAAACCAGGTCGTCACCACCCCCTTCCAGGATCGTTTCGCTTTCGAAATTGATCCTTTCCGCAAGCATTGTCTCATGGGCGGGCTCGACGAGATCGGGCTGACACTGGAGCGTGATGCGGCCATCGAAAATCACGAGAGACAGCGCGCGGCCGGGCTTCCCTGGCTAGACGCCCCAAGCAAAAATCGGAGAGAACGCGCATGAAAGCAGTCCTGTCGAAAGAGACCGGCGGCCCCGAAACCCTTGTCGTCGAGGAGGTGGACACGCCTTCGCCCGGCAAGGGCGAGGTGCTGATCGACGTTGCAGCCTGTGCGATCAACTTTCCCGACACGCTGATCATCCGTGACATGTACCAGTTCAAGCCCCCCCGCCCCTTCGCGCCCGGCGGAGAAATCTCGGGCACGATCGAGGCGCTGGGGGAAGGCGTCGAGGGGTTTGCTGTTGGCGACCGCGTGATCTGCGGCGTCGGAAATGGCGGTTTGCAGGAAAAAGTGACCGTCTCCGCTGCGCGGCTGTTCAAGGTGCCCGAGGGCATCGACCTGGTCCAGGCATCGGCGCTGCTGATGACTTACGGTACTACGATCCACGGGCTTAAGGACCGCGGCGATATCAAGGAGGGCGAGACCGTCCTCATACTCGGCGCGGCGGGCGGCGTGGGACTATCGGCGGTCGAACTCGCCAAAGCTTATGGCTGCCGCGTGGTGGCTGCCGTTTCCACTGAAGAAAAAGGCGAAGTGGCGAAGAAGGCCGGGGCGGATGAGGTTGTGATCTATCCCCGCGCTCCCTTCGACAAGGACCAGTCCAAGGCGCTGGCGCAGGCATTCAAGGAAGCTGTCGGCCCAAATGGCGCCGACATCGTCTACGACATCGTCGGCGGAGACTATTCCGAACCGGCCCTGCGTTCGATCGCCTGGGAAGGGCGTTTCCTCGTAGTCGGCTTCCCCGCGGGAATTGCGAAGATGCCGCTCAACCTCACTCTGCTGAAGAGCTGCGACATCCGCGGCGTATTCTGGGGCGCGTTCACTGCGCGTGAGCCGGCTCGCAACAATGCCAATATCGCCGAGCTGTTCGACCTCTGGAAGGCTGGCATGATCAATCCGCTGATCAGCGAGACCTATTCCATCGATCGCGCGCATGAGGCGATCGCCAAACTGGAGAATCGCGGCGCCATCGGCAAGCTCGTGGTGACAATGGATTAATCCTGCCGAGCGGACTTGCTCCCCTGCGGCGCGAAGCCTATCCGGGAAGTAACTTTTTCCAAGGGGAATGACATGACGGACTTCAAGGATCGCGAACGCGGCGAAGAAACCAAATACGCTTTCGACCAGGAAACGGATTTCAAGATCGCAGCGCGTCGCAATCGTCTGCTGGGTGAATGGGCCGCCGGGCTCATGGGTCTCACCGAAGAGGAAACGGACGCATACAAGAAGGCCGTCGTCCAGGCCGATTTCGAAGAAGCCGGTGATGAGGATGTGATCCGCAAGTTGCTGGGCGATCTGACCGCCGCCGAGTGCGAAGTGTCCGAAGCCGAGATCCGCACCAGGCTCGACGAATGCTCGGTTGAGGCGCGCCGCCAATTCATGACCGATCAGAAGTAAATTTCATGCCGATGAAATCCGAAGATATCGTCGCTCTCATCGAAGAAGCCCTTCCCGGCGCCACGGTCGAGATGCGCGACCTTGCGGGCGATAACGACCATTGGGCGGCGAAAGTCACCGCGCCCCAATT
Organism: uncultured Qipengyuania sp.; assembly: GCA_964410035.1. GTDB lineage: Bacteria > Pseudomonadota > Alphaproteobacteria > Sphingomonadales > Sphingomonadaceae > Qipengyuania. Next base: position 2,300 of record CAYPGL010000057.1, read on the forward strand.
CTCCGGCAAGACGCGCGTCGCCCAGCACAAGCTGGTCTATGACGCCCTTGGCTCGCGGATGGGGGGCGAACTCCACGCCTTGCAACTGACTACCCAAGCCCCCAACTAATTCCTGACAGTTTCAGCAATTCCAAAGGCAGGGCACTTATGTCCGACGTAAATTCGCGCATCTCCGAGATCGTCAAAGGCAACGACGTCGTCCTCTTCATGAAGGGCACCCCGCTCTTCCCGCAGTGCGGCTTTTCTAGCCGCGCCGTGGCTATTCTTGACCATTGCGGCGTCGCCTACGACAGCGTCGACGTGCTGCAGGACATGGAAATCCGTCAGGGCATCAAGGCGTATTCCGACTGGCCGACGATCCCCCAGCTTTACGTGAAAGGCGAATTCCTCGGCGGCAGTGACATCATGATGGAGATGTTCGAGGCCGGCGAACTCAAGCAGTTGATGGACGAAAAGCAGGTCGCCAAGGCCGAAAGCTGAACCTTCAACGAAACCCGAAAGAGAAAGGCCCGCCCGGGGGACAACCGGGCGGGCCTTTTTTGTGATCGGGGAGGCGGACACAGGAGACCGGAACGGTCCGCCTCTCGAAGACCTTTGGGACGCCAGCAATATTGCAGGACACGTGCCAAACTCGACGTTCTTCGGATATCCGCCCATCCCGATGGTTAACGTAGATATTCACTGAAGCCCCGCTGTAAGAAATTCCGACGGACCGCGTTAACTATCAGACCTTGGCAAGTCTGGCCGTTGGCGGCACACAGGTTGCCATGAATGCGAACCATGACAGCCCGCCCGATGGAATACCCGCAGCGACAGTGGTCATCTTCCGCAATGCCCGCGATGGCGGTGCGCCCGAAATCTTGATGACCGTCCGCTCTCGCGAGATGGTGTTTGCCGGAGGTATGGCGGTCTTTCCCGGCGGCCGCGTGGATCCGGCGGATTTCGAATTGGGCGCGATGATCGGTGGGCCGCTCGATCCAGATGAGGCCGCGCACCAGATTGCTGTTGTACGCGAAACGCTGGAGGAGACCGGTCTCGTCATTGGCCTGGCGGGCGATATCGACGGGAGCAAAGCGCGCGCTGCCCGCCGATACCTACTCGAAACCGGAGATCTCGCCAGCGTGCTCGACCATTTCGGCTGGGAGCTCGACCTTGCTCAGCTCACTCCCTTCGCGCGCTGGTATCCCAAGAACGAACGTATCCCCCGCGTCTACGATACGCGCTTTTACATTGCGGATCTCGGTACCGGTGCAGTGGAAATCGAAGCTGATCTTTCGGAGAACACTCACCTGTTTTGGATCACTCCGCAAGGCGCTCTCGAAGCGGCAGAGAGAGGAGAGATCAAGGTCATCTTCCCCACTCGTCGCAACCTCGAACGCTTGGCCCAGTTCCACGATTTCGCGGCGGCCAAAGAGCAGGCCGACCGGATCCCGGTACGCACCATTTCGCCGTTCATGGGAGAGCGCGAGGGCAAGCCTTGGCTCGAAATCGGTGAGGACTTAGGGTACCCGGTCACGGGCGAGCCTGTGGATGAAGCTGTGCGCGGATGATCCCGTTCAGCGCCGATAAGCCGCAACAAAACTACTCAACCGATATGCCTTTTTTCCCGGCTTTCGAACAAGCCAGGGCAAGCGCCTTCAGATCCACCGGTTTGAGGACGAGCGGGATATTGCCCGCTTCAGTCAAATGCTGATCGGCCGCGTTACCGGTGATCAAGACCCTGCTTATCCCGGCGTTTTTTCTTGCGATCCGTTCCAGCGCAACCATCCCGTTCATCCCCGGCATCGCGAAGTCGGAAATGACCACATCGAAGTTGGCCTCGTCACGGTCGAATACCTCGACGACGGCGGATCCCGAAGAAAATTCTTCCACCACTGCGCCTACATCCCGGAGCTGTTCGGATAGCACTATCCGTACCCCTTCATCGTCGTCCACGAGGGCAAGCCGCTTGCCCTTGAACCAAGTCAGTTCCGTAGGCCTGTTTGCTTCATCACTCTCGGCACTGCGGGTCGTGGCTGGCAAGAGGATCGAGATAGTTGTCCCCTTCCCGGGTGAACTTTCGATCTCAAGTTTACCGCCCGACTGATCGACAAATCCCGCGACCATCGAGAGACCCAGCCCGGTGCCCTTGCCGGTTTCCTTGGTCGTGAAAAATGGCTCGGTGACTTTTTGCAGGACTCTTTCGGTCATACCCACACCTGTGTCCCGAACGATAAGCATTAACCAGTCGTTCTCGGATGCTCCAGTCTTCGGCTTCTCGATCGATATGCCGATCTCGCCACCGTCCGGCATTGCGTCACGCGCGTTAATGACGAGGTTCATCAATGCGAGCTCGAGCTGGCCCCTGTCGGCAAAGATATTGAGAGCGGTTTCCGCACAGTGCCACTTAGTAGAGATACGATCGGGCAGAGTGTGGTCGACCAGCCCCGCCACCGCCTCGCACAGCTCTCCCGGCGCGATACTCGTGGGCTTCAGTTCCTGCCGCCGCGAAAAGGCTGTCAGCCTTTTGACGAGTTCAGTACCCTGATCGGCGGCGTAGCGCATCTGATCGATGATCCGCTTTTCCGCAGCGCCGAGTTCGAGTCGGCGATCGAGGATACTGATACCGCCCAGCACAGAAGCCAGCAGATTGTTGAAATCATGTGCGACGCCGCCGGTGAGCTGGCCGAGGGCATCGAGTTTGCCTGCATGCACGAGACGCTCCTCGAGCTCGCGTCGATCGGTCACGTCGAGAATCGTGCCGGCCCATTGCGGCGGAGCATTGCCTGCTTGGAGTTTCGTACGCTGATCGAGCAGATGGCGCTTCCGGCCATCGGGCCCGACAAATCGATACTCCATCGTAACCGCCTCGTCTTCCGCGTCGTTGGCTGCGAAGCGTTCGAGATCCTCGGGATGTATCCATTCGTCGAAACGACGCTGCCCGGCTAGCAGATCGCCCGACTTTTCGCCGAGGAAATAGTTCAGATCACCCCCGACGAAACGTCGTTTGAGCTTTTCTCCTTCGACTGATGCTTCGTACATAGCCATCGGGAGCGTCGCGAGAACGGACGCCTGCCGCCTTTCGCTGTCTTCCAGACGCCGCTCGGCTTCGATACGGTCCAGTTGTTCGCGCAGATGCGCCTCACGCAGGCTGCTCTCCAGTTCTGCCTGTCGCTGGACTTCCTGCCTTGCGTTGTAGAGATCGACGAAAACGCCGACCTTGGTCTTGAGGACCACTGGATCGACCGGTTTGAATACATAATCGACTGCGCCCATCTCGTAACCGCGCATCAGATGAGAGGTTTCCTTGTTGACCGCCGACAGGAAAATGATCGGGACTTGGGATGTGCGTGCCCGCTCACGAATTATTGCTGCCGTTTCGTATCCATCCATTTCGGGCATGAATACGTCCAGGAGTATCACCGAAAACTCGTGCTGCAGAAGTTCCCGCAACGCATCCTTACCCGACGATACGCAGACGACTTCGGCCAACGGCTTCAGCGTCTCCGACAAAGCGAGCAGGTTGCGATCGTCATCATCGACGATGAGAATCCTAGCCTTGTGGGAGATTGTCTCCTCGCCCGGCTCACTCATTTTGCCGGCACTCCTGTTGGCTCGGGCTTCCGCTCCTTCGACTGGTCAAAAGCCACACGCAGGAGAGACATAAGCAATTCGACATCTACCGGCTTGGAAATGTAATCGTCGGCTCCCGCGTCGAGACACTTTTGCCGGTCACCCTGCATTGCTTTAGCCGTAACTGCAATCAGCGGAACGGAACTGATGGCATCATCTCCCCGGATGCGCCGCATCGTTTCGTATCCATCCATATCTGGCATCATGATATCGATCAGAGCAGCATCAATGCCACTCTTTGCCCGAAGCATCTCGATCCCGTCCGTGCCCCGTTCGGCGTAGATCACGGATGCACCGCGCGCTTCTAGGACGCTGGCAAGCGAAAAGATGTTCCGGACATCGTCATCGACAATCAGGATGCTGCGGTCGGCGAGTTCCTCCACTCTTTCGAGCGCCACATTGGGGTCGGCATCGGCTCCGACGGACCGACGCTCGACGTCGGCGACAAGAGATTGGAATATCTCCGGGAATTGCTCCTCATCTTTTGGCGAGGAAGTGACTGCGACTGGCATCTCGGTGGAAACTATAGTCTGTTCGTCGACGAGGACGTGCAGGGGAACTGTGGCGGTTTCGGGATGGTGGCGTAGAAAATCCAGCAGAACCTCGCCTCGCATATCGTCTAGATCAAGATCCAGAACGATGGCCGAAGGTGCCGAACGGCGGACCAGGGAGATCGCGGCATTTCCCGAAGAAGCCAGAATGCCCGTCAGCCCCGATGCATTCGCGGCCTCCGCGAGCCTTTCAGCCATCGTTGCATCTTGCTCGACGATCAGAACGAAAGGACCACCTGCCGGAGCATGAGGACCTTCTTCATCGCCCACCGATTCAGCGCGGGGCCCAGAGGTTTCGAACGAGTCGCCACCTGACTGTTCGATGCGAGGCAATCTACGGGCTGTCAGCGGGAGGAATAGAGTGAACGTCGAACCCTCGTCGGGAACCGACGATACAGTTAATTCGCCTCCCAGGAGTCCGGCAATCTCGCGGCTGATCGAAAGGCCGAGTCCCGTGCCGCCATATTTTCGACTGGTGGTCCCGTCAGCCTGCTGGAACGCTTCGAAAATCAGCTTCTGCTTGTCTTCCGGGATGCCGATCCCAGTGTCGCTGACCGAGATTGCCAGCGCATGATTTACATCCCCTAACACCGGGTGCGCGATATTCCACCCGGTTTCGGCGAGGCTCACCTCCAAGGTCACTTTACCCTCAGCAGTGAACTTGAAAGCGTTCGAGAGAAGGTTGAGCAGGATCTGCTGCAAACGCTGCTCGTCGGTAGTGATGGTGGAAGGTAGCTCCTTTTCAAAAGTAACTTCGAATGCAAGCCCCTTTTGCGATGCCAATGGACGGAATGTCCGCTCGACATGCTGCCGGAGCGAGGACAGTGGCATTTCATCGATATCGATCGACACTGTCCCGGATTCGATCTTCGATAGGTCGAGAATATCGTTGATCAGATTCAGCAGGTCTGATCCGGCAGAATGGATGGTCTTGGCAAATTCGGTCTGCTTCTGGCTTAAGTTGCCTTCTTCGTTGTCGTTCAGAACTTTGGACAAGATCAGCAGCGAGTTGAGCGGCGTGCGCAACTCGTGGCTCATATTTGCAAGGAATTCGCTCTTGTATTTTGAGGTCAGCGCAAGCTGTTCCGCCTTTTCCTCGATTGCCCGTCGGGCCATGTCGATCTCGAGATTCTTCTCCTCGACCTGGCGCTTTTCATATTCGAGCAATTGTGCCTTTTCCTGCAGTTCCTCGTTGGTCTGGGCCAGCTCCTCCTGTTTGGTCGTCAGCTCGGTTTGGCGAGCCTGCAATTCATGAGTGAGAGACTGCGATTCCTTGAGCAACTCCTCCGTCCGCATGGTCGCCGCAATAGTATTCAGAACAATACCGATCGTTTCCATAAGCTGGATGAGGAAGCCGTTATGGGTTTCGCTGAATCCCTCGAAGCTGCCCAGTTCAAGGACCGCCTTAACCTCATCCTCGAACAGGGCGGGTAGAATAAAGAGATGAGCGGGCTTCGCATCTCCCAAGCCCGAATTGACCCGCAAATAACCTTCGGGAACCTGGTCCAGCCGGATCGGCTTCTTGTCCGCCGCAGCTTGACCGATCAGGCCTTCGCGCAGCACGAAGCGCGGTTTCATTTCCGTCGGATTTCCCGCGCCGTAACTGGCGATGAGATCCAGCGTGGCGTCTTTCTCTTCGTCTTCCTGAGCCACATAGAAAACGCCGTATTGCGCGTTAACAAGTGGAGCCAGTTCGCTCATAATGAGGTTCGAGATCGTCGCAAGATCACGTTCACCCTGCAGCATGCGGCTGAATCGTGCCAGATTGGTCTTAAGCCAATCCTGCTCAGCATTCTTGAGCGTCTGATCCTTCAAATTACGGATCATCTCGTTGATGTTGTCTTTAAGCGACGCCATTTCGCCCGAAGCCTCGACCGAGATCGACCGAGTGAGGTCGCCCTTCGTAACCGCGGTCGCCACGTCTGCGATCGATCGCACCTGATTGGTGAGGTTGGCCGCCAACTGGTTCACGTTATCGGTCAGATCACGCCACAGGCCCGCTGCACCGGGAACCCGTGCCTGCCCGCCAAGCTTACCTTCAACGCCGACCTCGCGCGCCATATTCGTCACTTGGTCACCAAAGGTCGATAGCGTCTCGATCATTCCGTTAATGGTTTGCGCCAAGGCAGCGATCTCGCCTTTTGCCTCCAGCGTAAGTGTGCGGTTGAGGTTGCCTTGCGCGACCGCGGTGACGACGTCGGCGATGCCGCGCACTTGGTTGGTGAGGTTGGTCGCCATCAGGTTTACATTGTCGGTGAGGTCGGCCCAAGTGCCTCCGACGCCAGGCACCATTGCCTGCCCTCCAAGTTTGCCTTCCGTGCCCACTTCGCGGGCCACACGGGTGACCTCCGACGCGAAACCGTTGAGCTG